>JAPLER010000068.1 GCA_026391115.1 Bacteroidota bacterium
AAATTTTAATCAAAATGCTAGCATCACAATTAATACATACCACATTTCCAGTTTTAAATTTATTAGATAAAGTATCTTTTGCATTGCAATTAATGGAAGATTACGACATTGTTCATTTGCCTGTAATTAGTGAAGAAAAGTTTGTTGGTATTGTAAAAAAAGAAGACTTGCTTGATGTAGATGAAACTACAGTTATTGCTGCATTGCAAGAAAATTTTATTGTAAAATGTGTTAAAGAAGAAGAACATTTTTTGACAGTAGTAAAAGTTGCTGCAGAAAATAATTTAGCTATTGTTCCTGTCGTAAATAATCAATCAGAAATTGTAGGCTCAATAAGTGTAATTGAAATTTTAAATGCTATCAACAATTTTGTTGGCAATGAAGAACCTGGTGGAATTATTGTTTTAGAAATGGATAGAAGAAATTTTGCGTTTGGTGAATTAAGTAGATTGGTTGAAACAAACGATGCGTATTTAACACAACTGAATACCAGTGTAGATAAAACTACGGGGTTATTATTTGCTACTATTAAAGTAAATAAAATTGAGATAAGTGATATTGTAGCTACGTTTCAACGCTACGATTACAACGTAAAATATTATTTTGGCGAAGAACAATTTGCCAATGAATTAAAAGACAACTACAATCATTTAATGGCTTATTTGAATATGTAATTTCTTGAAGCAATAAAAATAATTTACCTTATATTCTCTTAATATCTGCTCCCAAAGTTCTCAACCTTTCATCAATATTTTGATAGCCTCTATCAATTTGTTCTATGTTTTGAATAGTACTCTTTCCTTCAGCACTCAATGCTGCAATAAGTAATGCCTGACCAGCACGAATA
This sequence comes from Bacteroidota bacterium, assembly GCA_026391115.1. GTDB lineage: Bacteria > Bacteroidota > Bacteroidia > Chitinophagales > Chitinophagaceae > CAIVPM01. The sequence continues at coordinate 848 of JAPLER010000068.1, forward strand.
TCTGGACTGCTCATTGTAATACCACGTAATTTGTTTTTTCTACCTAAGCCTATAACTGTTGCTCTGTGTGGATCACAAAGAATAATTTGAGCTCCCATATCTATTAATTTATCAACAAAAAACAAACGACTTTCAAACATTTTTTGATGAATTAAGATACTCCCTTTTGCTTGTGTGGCAACTACCAAAACAATACTTAATAAATCTGGTGTAAAGCCAGGCCAAGGGTGATCGCTCATTGTCAACACACCTCCATCTAAAAAGGTCTGTATTTCATAACTTTCTTGAGCTGGAATATGAATATCATCACCAGTAATATTCATTTGAATACCCAATTGAGAAAATTTTTCTGGAATAATTCCTAAGTGTTCAACACCTGCACCTTTAATTAAAACATCACTTTGTGTCATTGCTGCAAGCCCAATAAAACTGCCTACTTCAATCATATCTGGCAACAGTGTATGTGTTGTTCCATTTAGTTTTTCAACACCATCAATCACTAACATATTGCTACCAATTCCTGAAATTTTTGCACCCATACGAACCAACATTTTACATAATTGTTGTAAGTATGGTTCGCAAGCTGCATTGTAAATGGTTGTTGTGCCTTGTGCCATTACTGCTGCCATTAAAATATTTGCAGTGCCTGTAACACTTGGTTCGTCAAGCAACATAAAAGTTCCTTGCAATTGAGGTGTTGATATTTCAAAAACACTTTGCTCTTGGTTATAATTAAATTTTGCTCCTAATTTCTCAAAGCCAATTATATGTGTGTCTAACCTCCTTCTACCTATTTTATCTCCTCCGGGCTTTGGAATATAGGCTTTTTTAAAACGTGCCAACATAGGACCAGCAAGCATAACTGAGCCTCGCAACATTCCACCTCTTTTTCTAAAAGCTTCACTTGCCAAATAATCAACATTAATATCATCTGCTTGAAACTTACAAGTATGCTCATCTATTCTATTCACTTTTACGCCCATTTCTTGCAATAAATCTATTAAAAGATTGACGTCAATAATGTTTGGAATATTGTTGATTGTTAATTCATCAGCAGTTAATAAAACAGCACTAATAATTTGTAGTGCTTCATTTTTTGCACCTTGAGGAACAATTGTTCCATTTAATTGTTTTCCACCTCTTACTTCAAAACTTGCCATTATTTTAAATTAATTTTAATATTTCAATACAATAAACAAAAATAGCAGCTAGGTTCTATTAGACTAATTTATTTTAAAAAATCATTATATCCTATACCGCTAGTAAAGTATTTATTTATTCTAAATAATCAAAAGGAATAATTGCGTAATATTACAACTGCTATGAGAATTATTTATGCAATATTTTTTTTATGCCTGTTAAGTAAAAACGCTAAAAGTCAATTGCATCAAAAGGAAGCCAAAAAATTGACAGCCTTTAATTTTTCTATGCTCAGTGGAGGCACTATAATTCTACAAGCACAGTTAAATGATTTTAGCGATACATTAAATTTTGTTTTTGATACTGGCAGCGGAGGCATATCATTAGATTCGTCAACTGCTGCTCATTTTAATTTAGTATCACAAAAGTCAGACAAATTTGTAAAAGGCATCGCAGGTGTAAAACCATTATTTTTTTTAAATAATCATACACTTAAGTTGAAAGGGTTAAGTGTTGAACATTTGGATTTCCATATAAATAATTATGATATTTTAAGTAATGCTTATGGTATAAAAATAGATGGTGTCATAGGCTCTAGTTTTTTAAGGAGATATATAATCAAAATAAACTACAATATCAATCTTATAGAAGTATTTGAACCTGGTTATGTTAAGTATCCTAAACGTGGAATTGTTATAAAACCAAATTTTAATAGTTTACCTACTTTTAATACTACTATAACTGATAATGTAAGCAGCAATGGCGAAATTATTTTTGATACAGGTGCTGGTTTAAATGCTTTACTAACAGAGGACTTTATTGTTGATAACAATTTAATTAGCCCCAAAAGAAAAAAATTTACAACCCAAGCTGAAGGTTTAGGGGGAAAAAAAACGATGCAAACAACTGTTGTTAGCAAAATACAAATTGGACCATATAAATTTAAGCTTGTTCCAGTTTATTTATTTAAAGACGAATTTAATGTAATTGGTTATCCAAAAAATTTAGGTGTAATTGGTAACGACATTTTGAGAAGATTTAATCTTATCATTAACTATCCCAATCAAGAAATTCATTTAAAACCTAACAGTCACTTTTTTGATGATTTTGATTATTCTTACACAGGTTTAGGGTTATATCAAATAAATGGGCAAATACGTATTGAAGATGTAATGCCAAACAGTCCAGCAGCCAAAGCTGGAGTAATGCCTGATGATATTGTTTTTGCGGTTGATAATAACTTTACACAAAATATGCAAACCTATAAACAAGCATTACAAAGCTCTGGTAATTCGGTAAAACTTCTAATTATTAGAAATGGCGAACCCATAACAATTGTATTGCAAATAGCTCATTTGTTACAAGATTAATTCAACAAAAAAGCCATCCCATAGAAATGGAACGGCCTCTAACGATTGCTTGCCATATGAAAACTTTTCATTTTTCTAAACGCAATCAATTTAGAAAATTAATAATTTTAGTGTGCTTTTGGAGCAGCAGCTTTTGCTACTGAATCAGCTTTTGCTACTGAATCAGCTTTTGCTTTTAAAGCAGCAGAATCTACAGTTGGAGCAGCTGGAGCAGTTGCTTTTGCTACTGAATCTTTGTAAGCTTGAGAATTTGTGTCAACTGCTGGAGTTTTACTTTCGCCGTTGCTGCAAGCAACAAAACCTGTAATAGCTAATAAACCTAATACTTTTTTCATTTTGTAATTTTTTTTAGTGAATGATTTGCTATTTATACCAAAGCGTTGAAAAGGTAACCCATCTATTTTAAAATATTCTAAAAATATTTTTTTAGAGATTGTTTGGGTTACTTTTACAACCCAATAGTATTAACTACAGAATAGTGAAATCTGAATTAAACGAACAAGCATTATTACAAGGATTGGCAAACAATGACACAAAAGCCATTGAAACCATTTATAAGCAAAATTATAATATGGTTCAAACTCTGATTCTTAATAACAATGGAAGTTATGATGATGCAAGGGATATTTTTCAGGAAGCAATGATTGCACTGTATGAAAAAGCACGAAATGAATCATTTGTTTTAACCTGTAAAATTAATACGTATGTATATTCAGTATGTAGGCGACTTTGGCTTAAAAGATTACAACAGCTTGGTAAATATAGTAATCAAATTGAAAATTTGGAAGAAACGATATCTGTTGAAGATGATATTGAAATGCAAAAAAAACGCAATGCCGAGTTCATTATAATGGAAAGAGCTCTAGGTAGTATGGGCGAACCTTGTAAGAGTTTATTAGAAGGATATTATTTAAAGAAAATGGATATGCAATCTTTAGCAAAAGAATTTGGATATACTAATGCAGATAATGCAAAAAATCAAAAATATAAATGCCTGATGCGTTTAAAGAAAATGTTTTTTGCTCAATATAATATTGGTGAGTAAGTAAAAATAAGTAAGTATATGGATGACATTTTATTAATACAATCAATTGAACGCTACTTGGCTGGTGAAATGCAACCTGCTGAAAAAGCATACTTTGAAGAGTTGAGACAAAACACACCAGAGATTGATCAAATGGTTGTAGAACATAATATGTTTTTGCATCAAATGGATAATTTTAGTAGCAGAGTTTCTTTTAATCATAATCTAAATAACATTCACGCTAAACTTTTGTCACTTGGCGAAATTAATGATGGAGCAACTCCATCATTAAAAGGAAAAGTGGTTAGCATATTCCATAAATACAAAAAAGTTACTGGAATTGCAGCAGCTGTGGGTGGTGGAATTGCTTTATTTACAAGTATGCTTGTGTCATCTTACAACAATAACAGACCTGCTGTTGAAATGTTAAGTTCTTATCAGGAAAAGTTGCAACGACAAATTGTAGCGTCTAACAAAGAAATTAAAGAAATTAAAAGTAAAATACAAGGCGATGTTGAAATGTTAAATGGAGGTTCGTCTTTTTTAATTGATGGCAAAGGATATTTACTAACAAATGCACACGTGCTTTATGGAGCAACAAATGCAAGTGTATATGATGAAAGCGGAAAGGAATTCAATGCAATAATTGCTTATAAAAATGAGGCTAAGGATTTAGCCATTTTAAAAATAGTTGATGAAGATTTTGCATCAATAAAAACTCTGCCTTATGGCATTAAAAAAACTAATGTTGATTTAGGAGAGGAAGTTTATACCATTGGGTTTCCAAATTTTCCAAGAACAGAAGTTGTATTTAATGTTGGTTACTTAAGTAGTGCAAAAGGGTTTAATGGAGATACATCTACTTGCCAAATTCAAATGAATGCCAATCATGGAAATAGTGGTGGACCTGTATTTAACAATCGAGGTGAAATAATTGGCGTATTAAGTACAAAACTTTCAAAAGCTGACGGTGTAAGTTTTGCTGTAAAAAGCAAAGAAATTTATGGAATAATTGAAGATTTAAAAAATAGTGACACGACTTATTCAAATATAAAAATCAACAACTCAAATAATCTAAGTAAGTTAGATAGAGTTGAACAAATAAAGCAAATCGAGAAATATGTCTTTATGGTAAGGGCTTATAAAAAATAATAAAAAAATGCTTTTCATTTACGAAAAGCATTTTTTTATTCCCTCATCAAAACTTAAAGGATTATAATTTAGTAGCGTATTGGCTTTTTCAATGCTAACAATACTTTTTTTAGCTCTCTTGACAGTTTCATTAAAATTATTTTCATTTACTGGTATTATCAATCTTGTATCAAGATTGATTAAAGTTGCTATTTTTAATGCCATTTCAAAAGGAGTAATTATTTGAGAACCACTTAAATTAAATGTACCAAGTTGCTTTTCATTTATTATGGTTTCAATTGCCCTACAAATATCTTCAACATAAGTTGGTTTTCTGATTTGATCATCAACAACCTGTATTGTTTGGTTCTTTAATAAGCTATCTACAACCCATTGTACAAATGTTTTTCTTACTTTATTTGTAGCTGCACCATAAATAAATACAGGTCTAATAATGGTACAAGTAATTTACTTTCAGCATAAAAATTTATAGGTTTACACTCATCATCTTCGCAGTGATTATTTCCTTCTCCATAAACAAAATCAGTACTCAAAAAAATAAAATGAGCATTATGGTTTGTACTTGATTTTGCCAATAGAGCTGTTGCGTAAACATTAGTCTTTATGCACAATTGTTTATCAATTTCACAATCATTTGGTTTGCTCATTGCTGCACAATGCACTACTATATTGGGTTTTATTTGATTAACATTATAATCAACTAGATTTTCATCAGTAATATCACAGCAAAAATTTGTAACTTGCAAATCATCACAATCAACGAATTCGCTTTTTGTAATTGAAAACAACTCAAAGTTTTTGTTTTGTAAAAATCTTAATAAATGTCTTGCCAAAAAGCCGTTGCCCCCTGTAATTAAAACTTTCATTCAACAATTATAAACAATCAAATTTTGTTTTTAACATTTCTTGTAAACAAATAAATTTATATTTACACCGCAAATGTTTTGAAGAAAAAAATTTAATACTAAATTCCTTACATTTGCTATGTGTATTTATTACACATTAAATATTTTATGAATAGTACAAAGGTTACAAAGATTGGTGTTATGACTTCAGGAGGAGATTCTCCTGGAATGAACGCAGCTATTCGTGCTGTTGTAAGAACTGGTATCTATAATGGATTAGAGGTTTTTGGTATAGTACGTGGTTATAATGGTTTAATTGAAAATGATATTTTTAAAATGGATTCTCGTAGCGTTGCAAATATTATTCAACGTGGTGGTACTATTTTAAAAACAGCAAGAAGTAAGGCCTTTACAACGCCAGAAGGAAGAGCAACAGCGTATGAAAATTTAAAAAAACACGGTATTAATGGCTTAGTAATTATTGGCGGTGATGGTAGTTTTAAAGGGGCTCAAACTTTTAGCAACGAATATGATATACCTTGTATTGGTTTGCCAGGAACGATTGATAAAGACATTGCAGGAACTGATGTAACTATTGGATTTGATACAGCTGTAAACACTGCAGTTGAAGCAATAGATAAAATTCGTGATACAATGGATGCACATGACAGGTTGTTTATAGTAGAAGTTATGGGTAGAGATGCTGGTTATATTGCATTGCACAGTGGTATTGCAACTGGTGCAGAAAATATTTTAATACCAGAAACTAAAACCGATCTTGAAGATTTAATTGCATCTTTAACCGAAAAAGAAAAAAGAAGAAAACTGGTAAATCTTGTAGTGGTAGCTGAAGGTGGAGAATATGGAGATGCTAATAAGCTAGAAGCAATTATAAAAGAAAGAATACCCAATGCAGATACAAGAGTTTGTATTTTAGGGCACATTCAACGTGGTGGTTCACCTAGTTGTGAAGATAGATTAATTGCAAGCCATATGGGTTATTATGCTGTTGAAAGTTTATTGTGTGGCAGACACAATGTAATGGTTGGAGTTATCAATAATAAAATACATTACACACCACTTGATAAAGCTGTTAAAGAAAAACAAAAAATAGGACAAGAGTGGATGAAGATTGTTAAAATATTAGCCTCTTAATTAAAAAAAATAAAAGCGATTAATTACGCTTGAATACATAACAATTTATATGACAAATTTAACCAAATACTTACACCAACAAATGGACAAAGAAGCAGGAATTCAACACACACATCATAGAACCAAAATTGTAGCAACTGTTGGCCCAGCTTGCGATACTTACGAAAAACTATTAGATCTTGTACGAGCAGGTGTTAATGTTTTTCGACTAAATTTTTCGCATGGCTCACACGAAGATAAAGCTCAAATAATTGAGCATATTAGAAACATCAATTCTACTGAACCTTACAATATTGCTATCTTAGGTGATTTACAAGGACCTAAATTAAGAGTTGGTGAAATTGAAAATAATTATCTACCATTAGCTATAGGAGATATTTTAACTTTTACAAATACTAAATGTATTGGTAATTTAGAAAAAATCTATGTAAGCTATCCCAATCTTGCAGATGATGTAAAAGTCGGAAATATCATTATGATTGATGATGGAAAAATTGAAGTAAAAGTTGTAGATATTACCAAAGAAAAAGATGTTAAAGTTCAGGTAACTTTAGGAGGAGTTTTATCTTCAAAAAAAGGAATTAATTTACCTGATACAAAAATTTCTTTGCCAGCTTTAACAGAAAAAGATTTAATAGATTTAGAATTTATTATTGAACAAAAGTTGGACTGGGTTGCATTAAGTTTTGTAAGAAGTGTAAAGGATATTGTAATACTAAGAAACAAGCTTGATGAGAAAAAAAGCAAAACAAAAATTATTGCAAAAATAGAAAAGCCTGAAGCTCTTGTGAATATCAGAGATATCATTCTTGAAAGTGATGCAATAATGATTGCTCGTGGAGATTTGGGTGTTGAATTGCCTGTAGAACAAGTTCCACTAATTCAAAGAGAGTTAATTAGAAAATGTATTCATCGTGCAAAGCCTGTTATTGTTGCTACACAAATGATGGAGAGTATGATTGACAGAACAAAACCTAATAGGAGTGAAATTACTGACGTTGCAAATGCTGTACTTGAAGGTGCTGATGCTGTAATGTTAAGTGGTGAAACTGCTGCAGGAAATCATCCTACTTTAGTAGTAGAAACAATGTGCAAAATCATTCGTCAAGTAGAACAAACTGAATATAGATACAATAGAGAAGAAGATTTAAAACCACTTTCTCACTCACCATCTTTTTTAAGCGATGCTGTTTGTTATAACGCTTGTAAAATAAGTAAAGATTTAAATGCAAATGCATTAGTTGGTATGACACAAAGTGGTTATACTGCTTTTATGTTAAGTAGTTATAGACCAGAATCTCCTGTGTACATATTTACTAAAGAAAGAAGTTTAGTAAATCAATTAAGTTTAAGTTGGGGCGTTCGTGCTTTCTTTTATAATGAAGAAGAAAGTTTAGACAATATTGTTACCGATCAAATTAATATTTTAAAACAAAGAGGATTTTTGCAAACTGGTGATGTTGTTGTAAATACAGGTAGTACCCCTATTCATTTGCATTTACCTACCAATGTAATTAAAGTTACAAAAGTTGATTAACTCTTAATCAATAGCAAATTAAAAAGGGTTGTATAGAAAACTATACATCCCTTTTTAATTTATAGAATCTTCTAAAATTTTCTTTGCTTGATAAAAATATAACCTCCTTTTACAGCTCCCCAAACTTGCTTGTCATTATTATCCCATCCTCTATCCCAACTAACAATTTTATCTTTAAAAATAGTTACTTCACTTGTTGCATAAGTTGCACCACGCAAGCTACTTAAGCACTCTTTGACTGGCGTAGAACCTATGAAAGTTTTGCCTTGCTTTTTATGCAAAAAAATACCACAACCTTGTCTATCAATTAATGAATCTGTTATTATATTTTTAAGTTTTGAAACATCATTCCAACCACCAATATATTGTGTAGGATTTTTAACTTCAAACACTTTGCTAACAATGGTAGTATCGTCTTGAATGTATAAGTGATAGACCCTTTGACGATAGGGTTTTTCTTGCATTGAAGCCATTGCTTGCTCTACATAAAACCAATATCCATCATTGTTTAAAGCAATTGGTTTCATTCTAAGTTTGATATGAAAGAAAGCAGAATCATCTTTAGATTGTTGCTCACTACTAAATTCTCCAGCCATTATTTTAAACAATTTCTTTAAATCTTTTTGTTTAACTTTCTGCGACTGTGAGAAAGAACTTGATAAAATTAATATTGAACTAATTAATAAAAATACTTGCTTCATTGATTATTTTTTTAAAATAAAACCTCTGAAGAAAATTAATTTTCTTCGGAGGTGGTTTATTAATTAAATTTTATAAATTACTATTTTTTCATTTCCGTATAAAACTGATGGAAATATGGTATTGTTTCTATTCCTTTATAATAATTAAAAATATCATACTTTTCATTTGGGCTATGTAAATTATCACTATCTAAACCAAAGCCCATAAACACAATTTTAATTCCTAATTCTTTTTCAAATAATGCACAAATAGGAATGCTACCACCACCGCGAATAGGAATTGGTTCTTTACCAAATGTAGCAAATACAGCCTTTTCAGCAGCTTTGTATTCAATGCTATCAATTGGAGTTAAATATGGCTCACCACCATGGTGTTCACTTGCTTTAACAACAGTACCAGCTGGTGCAATACTTTGAAAATGTTTTAATAAAATTTCAGTAATTTTTTTACTATTTTGATTAGGCACTAAACGAGTAGAAATTTTTGCAAAAGCCTTACTTGGCAAAACAGTTTTAGCACCTTCTCCAGTATACCCACCCCAAATACCATTTAGTTCAAGTGTTGGACGAATGCCTGTTCTTTCATTTGTAGTATATCCTTTTTCGCCCCAAAGTTTATCAACTCCTAAATCTGTTTTATATTCCTCCTCATTGTAAGGAACTTTACTCATTTTTCCTCTTTCTTCTGCACTTGCTTCTAATACATCATCATAAAAACCAGGAATGGTAATATGATTGTTTTCATCGTGGCAAGATGCAATCATTTTTGCCAACATTGTTATAGGATTAGCTACTGCACCACCATAAACACCACTATGTAAATCTCTATTTGGACCAGTAACTTCTACTTCTATATAACTTAGTCCACGAACACCAACATCCAAACTTGGATTTTCCATACTCAACATACTGCTATCGCTAATTAAAATAACATCAGCTTTTAACAACTCTTTATTTGCCTTCACAAATGTTCCTAAATTAGGACTTCCAACTTCCTCTTCTCCTTCAATAATAAATTTAATATTACAAGGCAAAGTGTTAGTTGCAACCATTGTTTCAAATGCTTTTACGTGCATAAAAACTTGTCCTTTATCATCGCAACTTCCACGTGCAAAGATTTTTCCATCTCTAATAGTGGGTTCAAACGGTGGTGTATGCCATAAATCTAAAGGATCAGCAGGTTGAACATCATAATGCCCATAAACCAATACTGTTGGTAAACTTGCATCAATTATTTTTTCGCCATACACTACAGGATGTCCAGCAGTTTCATAAATAGATGCAGTAGTTGCACCAGCTTTTAATAGATGTTCTTTCATACTATTAGCACAAGTAATCATATCATTTTTATGTTCACTTTTTGCACTAATGCTAGGTATTCTTAATAGTGCTAATAACTCTTCTAAGAATCTGTCTTTATGTTGTTGTTGATAATCTTTCCAAACTTGCATAAAATATTTTTTGTGACTTAGCAAATGTATATAAGATGCAGAGACAATTGCTGATATTGTTTTACAGGTATTGTACAATATATTTATGAAAAGCATAATTATTAAATGCTATTTATATTTACTTAAAAAAATGTTTATACCTGCTTAAAAATATTTTATTTATAATAACTTGCTTTTTAATAAAGTAAACATTAATTTTGTTTTATAACAGATATGAAACTACTTAAGAAATACGGAATATTTATCTACTGGGGTTTGCTTTTTATAGATGTTTTTCTAATAAACTTTACTAGTTATAGAATGTACAGGGTTTATACTAAACCCTTATTGATGATTACCTTAGGTGTAATTTTTTATATAAACACCCAAAAGAGCAAGCATTGGCGTTCTAAAACACTTGTTTATGGCGGTATGTTTTTTTCCTGGCTCTCTGATTTAGTATTTTTATTTAATGATATTAACGATACTAAACCTGGTTCTTTAAATGATGATATTTATTTGTTTATTTCCTTATCACTTCTATTAATTGCTTTTGTTTTTTATACATTCCTTTTCCGTAAAATGTCAATTTTTAACATAAAGGATTGTCAGGAAGGATTTTTAGCCTTCTTAGCTATGGTAATTATTGGAAGCATTTTTTATAATGTTATTTCAAAAGAAGAGCTTACTTTTTTTAAGCCCCTAATCATCATTGGTTTATTGATTTGTACCTTATTGATTGTATTTGCATCTAATGTACACCACAACAAAATACGACGCAATACTGCTGTACAATTTTTAATACCGGGCTCTATAACACTAATTATTGCTATGGGTATCATTGTTGCCCATAGATTTTTACTTAAAGAGGCCAGTTTTTTACCTGCAGTTATAGAATTAACTTATGGCTTCGGACAAATGCTTATTGTGAGAGGCTTTAGTAAATTTTTAAAAGCATAAAGCCTGCATTGTAGTTTGAGTGGTTTGCTGTAGTAATACTTTTTTATCTGCCAACATTTCATTTACAATATTGCTGTTGTAGTTTCTAATAGTTAGTAGCGATAAGTTTTTTTGCAGCTGCACGTTAAATATGCTTGAGGCTTTGCTTGCCAACACATCTATTTTTTCTACAATATCATCCAAGCATATTTGCACATTAATAGCACCTGTTTGTATCAGATTGGGTTTAATTTTTATTTCTTCGAAGAGATTATATAAAAAGCTCATTGGCTTTTCTCCAACAAAACTAAAGTCTTGTGTGTGCAGGTTCATAAGTACTTGCTTTTCTTTTACTACAATAATTGGTGGAAGATTTTTTGCAATTTTATCTTGTATCACAGTACCTGGTAAACTAGCGTCTAAAAAACACTTTACATATAATGGTATTTTTTTATTTTGCAATGGCTTAATGGTTTTGGGATGTATAACCTGTGCTCCATAAAATGCCATTTCAATTACATCTTCAAAACTTAATTCGCTAATAAGTTGTGCATTAGAAAATTGTTTAGGGTCGGCATTCATTACACCTTCTACATCTTTCCAAATACTTACACTTTGTGCATTTAGTAAATTAGCGAAAATAGCTGCTGTGTAATCACTGCCTTCTCGTCCAAGTGTTGTAGTTTCATTATCATCTGTGCAGCCAATAAAACCCTGTGTAATAAACACTTTAGATGTTGGGTATTGGGTATTGGGCATTTGGTTATTCTGCATTGTCCATTGATTACTAATTATTGCACCAGTTTTTTCCCAATCTACTCCTGCATCTCTAAAATTATTATCTGTTTTAATGATATCTCTTACATCAAGCCAAGTATTATCTACTTTCAGTTCATTAAGATAACAACTAACAATACAAGTACTCATTAATTCACCAATACTTACTATTTGATCGTAATAATAATCGTAGTGACGCACAGGTTTATCGTGCAACAACCATTCGACTTCGGTAAAAAATTCGTTTAATTTTTCTTTACAAGTAGTAAATGTATTGGGCATCAATTGCTGTGCAGTATCTAGGTGTTGTTGTTTAATGATTTCAAATAAAGCTAGTGCCTCATTGGTATTGGCTGCATAAAAGCTCTCAGCAACTTTTTCTAATGCATTTGTGGTTTTGCCCATTGCACTAATAATAACCAGCAAATTATCGGTTGAGTATTGTTTTAAAATATTTTGAATATTTTGAATACGTTTTATACTATTTACACTTGCACCACCAAATTTAAAAACCTTCATTGTAGTTTATTGTTATGCAACAAAGAAAAGTATAAAACATAAACAACCATACAACTATGCTACAAATTTGTTATACATAATATGTGACAATAGCGTTTATTATTCAATATCAAATTTGACAGTTGTTTAGTGAACAATTTAAAGACGAAATTGAAATCTTTTACTTAGAAAGAGGAATTGAACCTTTCAAAGCAGTTCTTGAATTGCCACCAGACCATCGTAAAATTTTTAGAGTAGATAAGTTTGATGTGAATTGAGAAAATATTAAGACGATAAAAAAGATGATGATAGTTTTATTAGTAGACTGAAAAAAAATTTAAAATAACTTGGCAGAAACGCCTGCAGCATTAGGGTTAACATTATTACTGCTTCTCGAATTAAGCCCATACAAATATGTTTAAAAAGTAACCTTGGCAGAAATAAGAATTTTAGTACTGCCTACAGAGTTGGTAAACTCTATATTACAAAAAGAAACTGTAGTGCTACTGCCACTGCGTGTTACATATAATTTTTGTAAAGATTTGGCAATAAACTGCGATAATCCTGTTTGATAATATAACCCCACAGAACTAGAACCATAAGTATTAGAATACCAATCTCCAGTAGTTAAATACTCTCCAGGATTTGGAGCACCAGTGTTGGTAAATGCTATGTTTAAATAACTTCCATCGCTGCAATTAGAAAAATATAAAAAGTAATTACCAGATTGACGACCATAGCTACCAGAGTAACTGCCACCACCTACTCCACCAAGCGTTGATGTGCTAGTGTTATTGGCAATTGTGCAAGGTGCATTTGCAGCAGCCACCACCTTTACTTGTGTAGAACCTTCGCCTAATACACATCCAGAGTTGCCGTCTATAAGTTTCACGTAATAAGTGCCTGAATCGGCAAATGCAGCAGTAGTAATACTCTCAGTTAAATTATTTCCGCTATATCCTTTTCTGCTAAACCCATTTGGCCCTGTCCAAATATATTGTGCAGAATAGTTGTTGGAAGATTTTAATTCTATTGGCCAGCCTAAAGTTACTGGGCTATTTGAGGTTACAGTAAGTTTAGCAACATCTGGACAATCATCAAGTATGTTTGCCTTTTTGCAAGATGTTAAAGAAAAAAACAAAAAACCAAAGAGAATGAAATAGTTACGCATCGAATTATTTTATACGAAAATAGTAATTAAAAACAATTCCACAATCAATTATGTCCAACCCATTTTTTTCCAATCTTTAGTTGCCGTGGTTTGCAGTTGGCAACATTATAATTCAATTTGGCTCTTCGTTTTGTAGAAATGTAAATGTGTGCAATAGTTTTGCCAATGCAGTTGTCGGTAGTTTTGGGTGGCACTACTACTGCAATGCTTTTAATTTTTTCAAGTACCAAAAATTCATCTATAAAGTCTATGGTGTTTTGTGGGTGATAGCCCACTTTGTAAAAGCACTTATTATTAATCCAAAAAATATAATTGCTTTTGGGCAAAAAAATGTGTTGGGCTTTTACAGATACTTCATTGGTAGTACATACCTTGCCAGTATCTTTTAATAAAATTGCTGAGAAACTATCAATAAAAAACGCCATCTCATTTGTAGAGACAGCGTTGTAATAAGGAGATTTTTTTACCAGACTATCAAACATTCTTTTTTTGTTGCCACCCTGTTGTGCATTAATAAAAAATGCCAAAAAGTAAGGGTCGTTAACATCAAAATATTGTTGAGACGATTTAACACCTCTATCATTTAATGCAACATTTTGTCTTTTGCTTTGGGCACTTAAGATGGTAAAGCAAACAAAAAATAATATTGCAAAAAATAACTTCAAAGGCTAATACAGTTTTTTAACTATACTATAATAACGCACCAAAGTTAAAAATAGTTTGTTACATTGGTTCTTTGGCAAGGTGTATTTTAGTCATATCCAAATATTGGTTTTGCAATTGATGCACATAATGTACATCTGGATTATGACGCCTATCTTCTCTATACCACATTTCAAAATGAGAGAAGTCGTGGGCTGTAGGCGTTACAATTCTAAAAGAACCTTTCAAATATTTTACACTGCCATCATCTTGTACTTGTTTGGTAAAGTTTAATTTTAATAATTCTGCTTCATTTAAAGGAATGGCTTGCAGTTTATCTGTGTTAAACCAAAATTCTTGCACATCGGTTTGTACACATACTTGTTTTTCGTCACCATTTAAAAGTACTACTTCGCCATCCCAAAGTTTACCTTCATATTCGGCTCTTAAAAAGTCGCCAATTTTAATGTCGTGAAATTGTATCATATAGCAATAAAAGTTTTAGAGGTTAAATTTATAAATTATTTTATTTATCAACCCAAAATATTTTAAAGTGCTTTGTATTTTTTATTTTTTATTGTCCAAGATGTTTTAAGTCTCTTAAAAAAACCATCAACTTTTAGCTATTAACTTTAAACTATTTATGCAATCTTTTTTATCTATTGTCAATTGTGTTTTTAGTGCTTCAAGTCCCGCCAAATTCATATCGCCACGTATGTAACTTACAACATTTACACACATTATTTCGTCGTAAATATCGTCATCAAAATCAAAAATGTTTACTTCTATTACCCTACGTTTTCCATTCACAACAGGCCTGCTACCAATGTACATCATACCACCAAAAATCAGGTCTTTATATTTATTGTTTTTAACACAAACGCTTACTGCATAAACCCCATCACCAGGCACTAGTTTATCTTCGTTATTAATTTGAATATTAGCAGTAGGGTAGCCAATGGTTCTGCCAATTTGATCTCCTTTAATAATAGTACCTTCAAAAAAATAATTATATCCAAGCAATTCTGTGGCTGTTACAACATCTTGATGCAGCAAGGCTTTGCGTACACGAGTACTACTAACAGCACTTTGTTGTAACACTTGTTTAGGAATTTCTTTAACCACAAAACCCAATCTGTTGCCATATTCTTCAAGCAATTCATAATTTCCTTTTCTGCCTTTACCAAACTGATGATCGTAACCAATGATTAATGTATTTGGTAAAAATTTTTTGTATAAAAAATTACTTACATATTCATCTGCAAGCAAGTTGCTAAACTCATCATCAAAAGGAATGACAACCAAATGATTGATGTTTTCTTTTTCTAGCAATTCAATTTTTTCTTGCAAAGTGGTAAGCAATCTTACACCACTTGTATCACCAACTATATTGCGTGGATGTGGATGAAATGTAATAACAACTGTTTCTCCATCAATTAATGTTGCTTCTGCTTTAAGTTGTTCTAATATTTTTTTATGACCAGTATGTACACCATCGAAAGTGCCAATGGTTACAACTGCTTTGTTAAATTGTGGAAGAGTATTAATGTTGTAATGAATGTTCATTTAGGGTTTTTCTAATAATTACTTAATAATAATTTCAACTAATTGTTCTTCGTTATTGTAATTAATTTCATATCTCTTGCCGTCAATTAGATACGCATTATCATAATATATTACGGAAGCTTTTTTAGTATTTATTTTTTGAACTTTATTTAAATTCGTCGCTTCAGAGTCAAAAACAAAATCTTTATTGGTTGTTAATGAAAAATATTTTGCTGTGCTTACAAAATTGTATGTGTTTGAGTTCAATGAATTTAGCCCTTCTAAAATTGAATATGTTAGCAAGTCGTCAATAAATAAAAATGTATGCGAAATTAACTTTGAAAAATCAGTTTGTGTGATTTTTTTTACGATATGGTACGTCCCCAATTCAATATTATATTTATCATCATTGCTTTTTGTGACAGATAAAAACAAGGGCTTTGATGTAATAGATTTATAAAAGTCTGATTTATCATAGTTGTAATCTGTTTTGCCATTTTCAAAATTTTCCAATAAAAAATTAGAATTGCTAATTAATAAATCGTTACTTGAATCTTGAGAAAAGTGTTTTTTTATTGTTCCGTTTTCAGTATCATAAATAAATAAATTTATATTATGCCTGCAACAAACAGTTGAAAAAATATTGCCATTGCAAAAGGTAGAATTTGAATAAAAAATGCCATTCGGTTCTTTATTACAAAAAACTTGATTGCGATTGATTTTTTGATGAGTAACCTTTTTGTTTGATAAATCGAAAGTTAATGTTTCAATACTTTTTAGTAATTTGTCTTGAACATAAATAATTTTATTTTTATGAATATAGCACTTGGTGCTATTACTCATAAACTCCATATTTCTGCCATCATCTTTTGCAGCAAAATTTAAATCTTCAATAAAATTATTTAATGTGCTTTTTGAAATATTAAATGCCGTAGAAATATCTGCGAAAGTAAATCTAACCTCCTCTTTATTTTCTTTTTGAGTTATTGTAAAAATTATTTCATCAGTTTTTTTATTTATTTCACCACAATATTTTTTAGAATCATCATCACCCTGCATAAATTTTTTAAGTTTAGTAGATGAAGTGGATTCTCTTTTCTTTAACAGAATAACTTCTGTTTTTTTTGTCATAAAGTTATAGTAGAATAAATATTCTTCTTTGCTACGTTTACTTTTAAAATTTTGTATAAATGCCGAGTCGCTAAATGTACTAAAACTACCTTTTTCTATGCTGTCAGGAATTTGATATTGTGTCGAATCTTTTGTATGCGATAATATATCATACGAAAAAAGTTTTAGCATTGTTGCATCATCATTTACAGAATATATATATTTTAACTTACTTATTGTAGTAACAGGATTATGGATAGAGGAGAACTCTTTAAAATTAAATTTAACCAAGCTTGTTTGAGCAGTTGTGCCTATATAAATTACAATAAATAACAATAATATTTTATATCTCATAAATGTAAAGCTTTATAAAGAATTGGCAACTATTTCATGTAAAAAAGGAGCAGCGTTGCCACCATTTTTTATAATGTCTCTTACAATGGTAGATGCCACTGAAGTATACTTTGGCTCGCCAGTTAAATCTTAAAATAAAATTAGCTCCAATAGTTTTGCAGTAGTTTACTGTTAAGCCTTCATATTCCTTACAACTTACTCTTGCATCATCTTTATAAATTTCCTTTACCCAGCTTATTCTTTTTGCTACGCTAAACATTGGACTTTTACTACTGTTTGCACCAATGCCCACAACAATTTTATCAAACAATGGCAATGCCCTGTTTATAATATCAATATGCCCAAGTGTAATAGGGTCAAAGGTTCCAGGAAAAAGACAAATTCTCATATTCTGTTAGATGTTTGATTTATAATTTCAGCGATGAATGAATCAATAATATTATTTAAACCTAATTAACTAATCAACCTGCATTGCCAGCACATCTGCAAGATGCAATACTTTTAAACCACTTTGCTTGTGTTTTATACATCCATCAATGTGCATTAAACAACTCATATCTGTGCTTATAATATATTCTGCATCTGTTGCTGTAGCATTAGCAATCTTTTGGTCTGCCATAGCAACACTTATCGGTTCAAATTTTACTGCAAATGTGCCACCAAATCCACAACAGGTTTCATTGTCATTCATCTCAATCAATTCAAGCCCTTCTACATTTGCCAGTAGTTTTCTGGGTTCTTGCTTCAAGCCACATTCACGAAGTGCAGCACAACTATCGTGGTAAGTAACTCTAGCATTTAGTTTGGCACCTAAATTTTCTACCTTTAAAACATTTACCAGAAAGTCGCTTAATTCAAATATGCGGTTACTTATCAATTCTACTTTAGCAATGGTGTTAGTATTTTCGTATATCTTTTTATAATAATTTTTTACAAAACCTACACAGCTTGCACTTGGTGCAACTATGTAATCTGTGCCAGTAAAATCTTTAATAAACTTATCGCACACATCTTTTGCCTCGCCCCAAAAGCCTGCATTAAATGCTGGCTGACCACAACAGGTTTGATTGGGATTATAAGCTACTTTGCAACCAGCTTTTTCTAATACTTTAACCATATTAAAAGCCACATTGGGATACAATTGGTCTATAAAGCAAGGCACAAAAATTTGAACATTCATTGTAGGTAAAGTATTATAAATATTTACAAATGTAAATAGATGGGGTATATATTATGGTTTACAAATGAGATAACAATTTACAACCTCAACTTTCCTTCCTCTTTAATGGTTCTATTCATAAACATAAATGCCTGATGAATAACCTTCCCCCAGGTTTTGTCATTGAACGTGTGCAATGTGCCATCTCTTTTAGATACTAATGTAAGTTGATATAATCCGTCTTCGGGCATATCAACATCAAAACAATACACTTGCAGCAGTAAAGGTATTTTGTGACAAAGTCTCATAGTTAAATATTATGTAACGAAGTTGGTAATCCGTTTCTGATATTTTGAAAAAGTTTCTGGCTGTATTTTATTTTGTTGCATTTGTGGTAGTAATTTATTAATGTGTTAATAGAAAGACCTGTAAGGTTTTGAACGCTTACAGGTCACTATATATTTTACAACTTAAAGAGTGTTTATTTACTTTCTAATCTCAGCTCCAATCTCTTTTTCAAAACCTGTAACAAGCTTATTCATCATTCCCTCAATTTCTTTATCTGTTAAGGTTTTTTCATCATCAATAAAAGTAAAATTAATGGCTAAAGATTTTTTGCCTGCACCTAATTTTTCACTTTCAAATACATCAAATAATCTAGTGCTTTGTAGCTTGTTTAGCTTTTGCTTTTTAACCACATCTTCTACCTGATAGTATTGAATATTTTTATCTAATATCAAAGCCAAATCTCTTTGCATTGTAGGAAACTTAGCTACTTCTTTATAGGTAATTTTATTTTTTTCAACAGCATTTAATAGTGATGCAAAATCAATGTCTACAAACACTACAGCTTGTTTAATATCAAACTGGGCAAGTGTGTTTTTACCAACCTGTTTTATGTAGCCTAGTTTTTGTTTACCATTATACACTTCAATAGTGTTATCGTTATTATTGAAGGAAATATCATTTAAACCGGATAAAGCAATTAAAGATGTGGTGATACTTTTTGCACTGTAAAAATCATTGGGTTTGGCTTTTTCCTTCCACTCGTCTTCGTTGGTATTGCCAGTAAAATATAAAGCCAAGTGTTCATACTCTTTGTACTTGGATGCTTCTTTTTGATGATAGGTTTTACCCAATTCAAACAACTGTAGATTAACATTCTTTCTGTTGTTGTTAAATGCAATAGTTTCTAATCCAGTCTCTAAAAGACTTGGACGCATTACATCTAACTCAACGGTTAAACTATTGAGCATTTTTACTGTACTTTGCAATACATCTTGGTTGTAGTATTTGCTATTGGTAATAGAGTTCGTCAATATTTCGTTAAAACCCTGGCCAACAAGATATGTGGCTAATTTTTCTTTTAATCTTTCTTTTGTTTTGCTGCTATCTACACTTGGAGTAATAGTAATTGTTGATGGAATATCAATATTATCAATACCATCAATTCTTAGTATTTCTTCTACAATATCTGCTGGCAAATGAATATCTGTTTTGCTATAAGGCACAGCAACTTGCAGCTCATCAATACCTTCTCTTGTGATTTCAAAACCCAACGCCTCTAATATTCTTTTTACAGCATCAGGGTGATAATTTTTGCCACTTAATTTTTTTAAATAATGATATTTAATAGCAACAACTGTTCTTTCTTTTGGAGCAGTATATACATCTACAATATCGCTACTTATCTCTCCACCAGCAACTTCTTTTATCAGCAACGCTGCTCTTTTTAAAACATTTACAGTATTGCTAATGTCAACACCTTTTTCAAATCTTGTTGCAGCGTCTGTTCTTAATTGATGATACAAACTTGTTTTTCGAATAACTGTGCTATTGAAACAAGCACTCTCCAAAAATATATTTGTTGTGGTTTCTTTAACGCCACTTTTTATACCACCAAACACACCACCAATACACATTGGCTTTTCTTCGCCATCGCAAATCATAATATCATTTGCCGATAACTTTCTTTCCTTTTCGTCTAAAGAAATAAAACTTGTTCCTTCTGGTAAAGTCTTTATAATTACAGTATTTGCTGTAATTTCATTGGCATCAAATACGTGTAAGGGCTGTCCTGTTTCGTGTAAAATAAAATTGGTGATATCCACAATATTATTAATACTTCTTAGACCAATAGCTTGTAATTTATCTTGCAACCATTTGGGGCTTAAAGCAACTTTTACATTTCTAATACTTACACCTGCATATCGTGGACATAGTTCTGCATCGTCTACTTTAACATTAATTTTAAGGCTATTATTATCTGCTTTGAAATTATTATTAAAAGGCAATTTAGTTTTTGATGCTTGATTATTATGATGAGATAAATAAGCACATACATCTTTTGCAACACCTAAATGGCTTTGAGCATCCATTCTATTAGGTGTTAATCCTATTTCATAAATCCAGTCAGCGTATGGTTTAAAATAATCGGCAGCTTTTGAACCAATAACAACATCATTTGGTAAAACCTTAATACCATCGTGACTTGTGCCCAAACCAATTTCATCTTCGGCACATATCATTCCATAACTTTCTATACTTCTAATTTTTGCAACACGCATTGTAAGCGGCTCGCCATTGGCTGGATAAATAGTTGTTCCTACAGTTGCTACCACAACTTTTTGTCCTGCTGCTACATTGCTTGCACCACATACAATTTGTAAATTTCCGGCACTACCTATGTTTACTTTAGTAACACTTAATTTATCTGCATTAGGATGTTTTCCACATTCGACTACTTCCCCAATTACCAATCCTTCAAGCCCTCCTTTTATGCTTTCATATTTTTCTAAACTCTCAACTTCTAATCCTATTGATGTTAAAATTTTAGAAAGTTTTTCGGGTTCAATTATTTCAGGTAGATACTCACTTAACCAATTATAACTTATTGTCATTACTTACTTTGTGTTTGCTGCAAATATATTGAGTTTGGTAACAGTTGTTTTTAGGATGGATTTTTTTTAATTACAACTAGTATTTTGTATTACCTATTTGTTCAATATGTATAAAAAATAAAAAAGGCACCCAATAATGAATGCCTTTTTATTTATATAAATTGATAAATTAGTTTACACTAAAATCATTTTTTTCTATGCTTAAGCGGTAAATATATTTATCCATTTCGCCAGATTTGTACTTAGGAAATTTTTCTTTAACTTCTTTGTACAATTCTACTGCTTCACTGTTTTTGTTCATTGTTTCAAGCAATTGACCAGCAAGCCATAAATATTCTCCACCAGTTTGGTCGTCACCAGTATTTGTTGTAGCAGCTTTCTTGTAATAGTTAACAGCATCTTCTTTTTTGCCTAATTCGCTGTAGGCATGTGCTAATGCACCATAAGCAGCCATTTGTAACGCTTTAGAATCTGACGAAAAATCTTTTAAATATTCCACGGCTTTATTAAAATCTTTTAAATGTAAATAACAAAGACCAGCACTTCCTTTTGCTAAATTAGCAGCTGGTGTTCCACTATGATTTTTAATCACATATAAAAAACCTTTGTCTTTACCGTCTCCATTTAAAGCCAAGTTAAAACTATCTTTTGCAAAGTAATCTTGTGCAACAAACATTGCTTCTTGTGCTTTAGTTTCTGCTCCTTTTGAATACCATTTATAGGCATAAAATCCACCCACAATTACTAGAATTGCACCAAAAAACATATATACTTTTTTTTGGTTTGTTTTCCAGAAACTATCGGCTTTTAATAAAAAATCTTGTTCTAAGTTCTCGCTCATTTTATTTTATTTATTATTTAATATTAGTTAGATAAATGTAGAAACAGGGTTATAATTAATCTACAATAAATTCATAATTGCTATCAATGTAAACATCTTTTAGTACCTCGTCGTCATTTGGCAATGGGCTTTCCTCTGCAAATTTTACACTGTCTTCCACAATTACATTTATTTTAGCGTCAATAGCATCCAAATCTTCTTGCGTTGCAAATCCATTTGCTAATATGGTTGCTGCAACTTGTGTAATTGGGTCTTTTGCTTTGTATTCCTCAACCTCTTCTTTGCTTCTGTATTTTTGTGGGTCGCTTATTGAATGACCTTTGTAACGATAAGTTTTCATTTCCAACAAAGTTGGACCATCCCCTTCTCTAGCACGTTTCACTGCTCTTGCAACACTTTCATGTACTGCTTCTGCATTCATTCCATCAATCTTATCTCCTGGCATATCATAAGCATCTGCCAATTTATAAATATCAATTACATTACTTGTTCTTTCTATAGAAGTACCCATTGCATAACCATTGTTTTCGCAAATAAAAACAACAGGCAATTTCCACAACATTGCTAGGTTAAAAGCTTCGTGCAACATACCCTGACGAGCAGCACCATCTCCAAAAAAAGTTAAACACACATTATCTGTGCCTTTATACTGTTCAGCAAATGCTAATCCTGCTCCAGTTCCTATTTGTGCTCCTACTAATCCGTGACCTCCAAAAAATCTATTTTCTACATCAAAAAAGTGCATACTACCGCCTTTTCCTTTTGCACAGCCAGTAACTTTACCATATAACTCAGCCATACAAGCATTGGCACTTGTGCCTTTTGCTAAAGCTAAACCGTGGTCTCTGTAACCAGTGATGAAAGGGTCATCGTGATTTGTGGCTGTCATACAACCTGCTGCAATGGCTTCCTGACCAATATATGCGTGAAAAAATCCACGTATTTTACCAGCCATTTTATACATTTCTTCAGCTTTCAATTCAAACTGACGTATGAGTTGCATTAACTCATACCAATATAAGTATGTTTCTTTTGAGAATTTAGTTGGCACTTGCTTAAAATTTCGAGGGGCAAATATAGGGGAATAATCATTTTTTGATTCATCTTCATAGAAATCGTTACCGTTGGGTAGGTATATTTCATTTTAATTTGCATAAAAATAGGAAAATGAATAAAAATGCTACGATAGTAGTTACTGGTGCAGCTGGTTTTATTGGTAGTTGTATGGTTCAATATCTTAACGATAATGGCTATAACAACATTATAATGGTAGATGATTTTGGGGTTGAAGAAAAAAGAGATAATTGGGCAGCAAAAGAATACACAGATATTGTTGAACGCATTAGTTTATTTGATTGGTTGCAAAGACATAATACAAAAGTAGATTGCTTTATACATCTGGGTGCAAGAACTGATACCACAGAATTTAACTATGCTATACACGAAGAGTTAAATGTGGAATACAGCAAAAAAGTGTGGCAATTTTGTATAGAAAAAAATGTTCCATTAATTTATGCATCATCTGCTGCAACATATGGTGGTGGAGAGTTTGGCTATGATGACAACCACGAATTGCCTTTTAAATTACAACCATTAAATCCTTATGGAGTAAGCAAAAATGAATTTGATAAATGGGCATTACAACAAAATGCACAACCACCGTTTTGGACAGGTTTAAAATTCTTCAATGTATATGGACCAAATGAATATCATAAAGGTAGAATGGCAAGTGTGATTTGGCATTCATTTAATCAAATAAAGAAAGACGGTTTTGTAAAATTGTTTAAAAGTCATAGACCCGATTTTGAAGATGGTAAACAATTGAGAGATTTTATTTATGTAAAAGATTTAGTGAGTGTTATTTTATGGATGATGGAAACAGTTAAAGGCGAACAGTTAAAAGTGAATAGTGGACTATATAATTTGGGAACAGGAACTGCAAGAAGTTTTGAAGACTTAGTAAAGGCAACTTTTGCAGGATTGGACTTAAAACCCAAAATTCAATTTGTAGATATGCCTTTGGATATTAGAGATAAATACCAATATTTTACTGAAGCTAATATGCAAAAATTGAAAGATGCTGGTTACGATAAACCTTTTTATAGTTTAGAGAAAGGCGTAGAAGATTATGTAAGAAATTATTTAAACAAGGGTTTGAAAAAGTATTAAATTATGCAAAACAAAATAGCAATTATTGGTGGTGGAAATTTAGGTAGTGCAATTGCAGAAGGCTTAATAGCAGCAAGCTTTACACAGCCAGAAAATATTATTGTAACTAAGAGAAACGTTTCGACTTTAAATTCTTTAAAAGAAAAAGGAGTTATTGTTACAAGCAATAACATAGAAGCCATTACACAAGCTAGCTACATTATTCTTGCAGTAAAGCCTTTTCAAATTAAAGAAATATTAGAGCAGCTAAAGCCAAATTTAAATCCTAGTCAACACACTTTGGTAAGTGTTATTACTGGCGTTTGGATAAATGATATCCAAGAAATAATTGGTAATGATTTTACTATTTTTAGAGCAATGCCCAACACTGCAATCGCTATACAACAAAGTATGACTTGCATTTGTAGCACTAATGCAACTGATGCCACAAACGATTTTACCTCAAACTTGTTTAACAACCTTGGCAAAACAGTTTTCATTGAAGAAAAATTGATGGATGCTGCAACTGTTTTAGCTGCATGTGGTACTGCTTATGCAATGCGTTTTATAAGAGCCAATATTCAAGGTGGTATTGAGATTGGATTCTCTGCACAAGTGGCATCTTTAATTGCAGCACAAACCGTTAAAGGTGCTGCTGAATTATTGTTGCAACGCAACACACATCCTGAACAGGAAATTGATAAGGTAACTACACCTAAAGGCTGCACTATTGCAGGATTGAATGAGATGGAACATCAAGGATTTAGTTCTTCTTTAATTCGTGGGGTGGTTACTAGCTATAAAAAAATAACAGAGGGAATGTAGTCACATTTCCTCTAAAAAGTTTATGGTTCAACGTGGCAAGGTTCGCCTTTTTTTGGTCCTCCGCCATCTTCTGCACGTTTACAAATTGCTGGTAATTTTGTGTAACTATCCGGATTTGCTTTTTCTGTATCTGCATCAAAACCTGCATTATTCATTATAAGTTTAATATCACTAGTATCAATTCTATCTGGATAGTATTTTACCTTTAATTCGCCTTGCACTAAATTAAATTTCAATTCAGCAATACCACCTTCAAAGCTCGCATCACTTTCTTTCATCATATATGCTTCTAATCTTTGCTTACACTCCCAACACTTTAGGTTATTGCTTTTAATTGTAACCCATTGTGCTTTTTGTGCCATTACTTGTGCATTACTTTTCAAAGCAGCAACAACAAAAAAACATACCACCAGAGATTTAATTATTGATTTCATATTTAATTTTTTGTTTTATTGACAAATAAAATGCCATTAGTTTAATTCATTCATCACTCGCTCGATTCTCTGTATAGTATCCGTTTTGCCAATTACCTGTGCTATATCGAAAACTGCTGGGCCAAATTTACCTCCAACAAGCATTATTCTAAATGGTAACATTAATTCTCCTGCTTTAATTTGCTGTGTCTCTGCAAGAGTTTTAAATTGTTGTTCAAGTGCTGTAGCTTCTGTTTTAAAAATTATCATTCCACAATTGTATTAATGCATCAAAAAAGGCTTTCTTCTTTTCATCCCATTTAGGTTGTATTGCAGCAATATCAATAGTTTCAGGTGCATTAAAAAAGTATCCTGCTTGTTGCACAAAATCATTTATAATAGTACATCTGTCTTTTGTTAATGCAATTACCTTATCTAATATTTCTACATCATCAGTAGTAATATTATTTTCAGCAAATAACTTTTCAACCATCTTTCTCAATTCATCAACATCAACTTTTTTTATCCATTCATGGTTGAACCATTTTGCTTTTTCATAATCAAATTTAGCCCCACCTTTATGCACTCTTTCTAATGAAAAAAAATTTACCAATTCTTCTAAAGAAAATAATTCTTGCTCGCTACCACTATTCCAACCTAGCATTGCCAGCATATTAATAAATGCTTCTGGTAAAAATCCTCTTTCTTTAAATCCTGTAGTTTGTTCATTGGTTCTTGGGTCTGTCCAGTCCATTGCAAATACAGGAAAACCCAATCTATCCCCATCTCTTTTACTCAACTTTCCATTACCATCTGGTTTTAAAATTAATGGCAAATGTGCCCATTGAGGCATATTATCTAGGCCAAATAAATGCTTCCATAAAAATATATGAACAGGTGCAGATGGCAACCATTCTTCGCCACGAAATGCGTGGGTAATTTGCATCGCATAATCATCTACAACAACAGCCAAGTGATAGGTAGGCATTCCATCTGCTTTCAGCAAAACTTTATCATCTACCTGTGTGGTATCAAAATGTACAGTGCCTCTTATTAAATCTGTAAATTCAATTTGTTCGTGTGACTGTAGCTTTACACGAATAACATAAGGCGTGTTATTATTAATTAAATCAGTTGTTTCATGTGCACTAAGTGTTAATGAATTTTTCATTAAACTACGAGTGCTATGGCTGTATTGAAAATTAGCAATTTCTTTACGCTTGGTATCCAATTCTTCAGCAGTATCAAAAGCATAATATGCCAATCCTTTTGCTACTAATTCTTCTGCATATTTTCTATAGCTTGCTTTACGTTCGCTTTGTCTGTATGGTGCAAATGGACCACCGTGTTTTGGGCTTTCATCTGGTTGTAAGCCACACCATTCAAGTGTGTTGAAAATATAATCTTCTGCACCCTCTACAAATCTTGTTTGGTCGGTATCTTCAATTCTTACAATAAAATCACCACCATTTTTTTTTGCAAATAAATAATTAAATAAAACGGTACGTACACCACCTAAATGCAAACCTCCTGTTGGGCTAGGGGCAAATCTAACTCTTACTTTTTTACTCATTGGGCAAAGATAGGAGTTGGCTTAAATGTTTTGCAAGTTCAACAACACCAATAGTTGCAGGTTGTTCAATAGCCGTTATATTACTTATACCAAAAGCGTGTGGAATGTTTTTATCAATAATAAACTTGGGACAATGTTTGGGTGCATAATTAATTAAACTTGCAGCAGGATATACTTGTAATGATGTGCCTATCACCACAAAAATATCAGCGTTTTCGACTACCTCAACTGCTTTTTCCAACATAGGCACTTGCTCGTGAAACCAAACAATATGTGGGCGTAGCTGGCCACCATCTTTTGCTACATCACCAACATTAATATCACCTTTTATATCAAATATTTTATTAATGTTTTTTACACTTCGCATTTTAAAGATCTCTCCATGTAAATGCAACACATTATTACTGCCGCCACGCTCGTGCAGGTCATCAATGTTTTGCGTAATTACGGTTACGTTAAAATCTTTTTCCAATGCAGCAATACCAGTGTGTGCAGCATTGGGTTGTGCAGCAGCCACATCTTTTCTACGCATATTGTAAAAATCTAAAACCAATTGTGGGTTTCTTTCAAAAGCCATTGGTGTAGCTACTTCTGTAACATCATAACCTTCCCACAAACCATCGCTATCTCTAAAAGTTCGTAACCCACTTTCTGCACTGATACCAGCACCAGTAAGTATTACAAGATATTTTTTGTTTACTTTATTAGCCACTAATGTTCGAATTAATTTGTATTAAAACTATTCACTATTTCGCCATTTCCATTACAATATTCCACTCTTCTTCTTTTACTGTTTGTACAGATAATCTACCCAGCCTTACCAAGTCCATATTTTGCAATCTTGGGTCTGCTTTTATTTGTAATAAACTTACTGGCTTTTTTAGTTTTTTATAAGGCTTTACATCCACCACCACCCAGTTAGGGTCTTCGGTTGTTGGGTCTTGATAATGTTCTTTTGCAACTTGTGCTATACCTACAATTTCTAGGCCTTCGTTGCTGTGATACCAAAATAATAAATCTCCTTTTTTCATTGCTTTAAGGTTATTGCGTGCACCATAGTTGCGTACACCATCCCAAAAAGTTACTTTGTCTTTTTCAAATTGTTCCCAACTGTATTTAAAAGGTTCCGATTTTATTAGCCAATAATTCATAATGCATATTTTATTGATAAAAAAGTATAATTACAAAGAAACAAATAACGTTAATTGAAAATGGGAAATTTTGTGGATATATCAGAATGCTAACTCTAAAATTACAAATTAGTTTGTGAACTTAAATAAGTAATTAAATTTATAATTATTAAATTGTTTATATTGAAAATTGTAAAAGTTTTATTTCAATTATAAAAAACTAAAATAGCAGTATGAATATAAAATCTTTTAGCACAGGAATCACCATTTATACAGGTATAATGATGTTAATTTTTATTGGTTTAATTGTGTATATTATTTTCAAATCAAAAAAAGAAAAGGAACAATAATGTAGAATTAAACCTGAAAAACTCCAGTTTTAAATTCAGCCATTTCAGGATTATTATTTGCTGCAGTAATTGCTTCACTAATATATAAACGAGTTTCAATTGGATTAATAATCTCATCAACCCAAAGCCTTGCTGCTGCATAGTATGGCGATGTTTGTTTATCGTAGCGTTGCATAATTTCATCAAGCAATTTCTTTTCATCTTCTGCACTTACTTCCTTGCCTTTTGCTTTTTCACTTGCCACTTGAATTTGCAGTAAAGTTTTAGCTGCACTACCACCACCCATTACTGCAATTTTTGCACTAGGCCAGGCATAAATAAATCTTGGATCATAGGCTTTGCCACACATTGCATAATTACCAGCACCATAGCTATTGCCAGTAATAATGGTAATCTTTGGAACAACAGAATTGCTTACAGCATTCACCAATTTTGCTCCATCTTTTATAATACCACTATGTTCACTTCTGCTACCCACCATAAAGCCAGTAACATCTTGCAAGAAAATTAATGGTATCTTTTTTTGGTTACAATTCATAATAAAACGTGCAGCTTTATCGGCACTATCGTTATAAATTACACCGCCAATTTGCATTTCTCCTTTTGCAGTTTTAGAAATTAATCTTTGATTGGCAACAATACCAACTGCCCAACCATCAAGCCTAGCATAACCACACATAATTGTTTTGCCATAGTCTTGCTTAAACTCATCAAAACTGGTTGTTCCATCTTCATTGGCATCAACCATTCTTTCAATAATTTCAGCAACATTATAGGGCTTCAAATTATTCTCTCCCATTATGCTATAAATTTCTTCAGGGTTCTTACTTGGTTCAAAAGCCTTGCTGCGATTGAATCCTGCTTTATTGGTATCACCAAGTTTACTGAATATTTTTTTAATGTGGTCTAAACATTCTTGCTCTGTTGCAAATTTATAATCTGCAATACCACTTATAGAATTATGTGTAGTAGCACCACCCAAAGTTTCATTGTCAATATCTTCACCTATAGCAGCTTTTACCAAATAACTTCCTGCTAAAAAAATACTTCCATTGCCTTCAACCATTAAAGTTTCATCGCTCATTATGGGTAAGTAAGCACCACCTGCAACACAAGCTCCCATTACAGCAGCAATCTGTGTAATGCCCATTGCACTCATTTTAGCATTGTTTCTAAAAATTCTACCAAAGTGTTCTTTATCAGGAAAAATTTCATCTTGCATTGGTAAAAACACACCTGCACTATCTACTAAATAAATGATAGGCAAATGGTTTTCCATTGCAATTTCTTGCAGTCGCAAATTCTTTTTACCAGTAATAGGAAACCAAGCACCAGCTTTTACAGTTTGATCATTAGCAACAATCATACATTGCTTGCCACTAACATAGCCTAGACCAGCAACAGTTCCTGCAGCAGGGCAACCACCTTGCTCTTCATACATTTCGTATCCTGCAAAAGCACCAATTTCTATAAAGGTTGAATCTTTATCAATTAAATATTCTATGCGTTCACGTGCAACAAGTTTGTTACGTTCGTGTTGTTTTTCAATGGACTTTTTTCCGCCGCCTAATTTTATTTTATCAAATTTTTGTTGCCTGTCACTCCACAACATTTTCATCCAATCTTCATTTTTATTTGCTTCAATATTTTGCATACTTACAAGTGTTAGCTTTTGGCAAATATAGAGGGCTTAATGAAAAAACTTAAATAGTGGTAAGCACTTAATTTAATACAATGCATATGGGTTAAACCTAGAATCTTATTAAAAAAAAATATTTTTCAGCAAACAGAAAAACTATTTTCCTTTTAGTAAACCTTTTCATTAACCTTTACACGCAAAAAAAAACACTATGAATAAAGTATGGTTTATAACGGGCTGTTCCACAGGTTTTGGTAGAGCCCTAGCAACAGAAGTATTACAAGCAGGTTATAGCGTAGTAGTTACTGCTCGTAAAACAGAAGATATAGAAGACTTAGTAGCTGCTTATCCAAACACTTCAATCGCTTTGGCATTAGACGTTACCAATGATGCACAAATTTCATCAGCAGTTGATAAAGCTGTTGGAAGATTTGGTAAAATTGATGTGCTGGTAAATAATGCTGGTATTGGCTATTTTGGTGCTATTGAAGAAAGTGAAGATGCAGAAGTGAGAAGAATGTTTGAAATAAATGTTTTTGGCTTGGGCAAAATGATAAGTGCAGTATTGCCAACAATGCGTAAACAACATAGCGGACATATTGTGAACGTGGCATCAATTGGTGGTTTAATGGCATTTCCTGCTCTTGGTTATTACAATGCTACCAAGTTTGCTGTAGATGGTTTATCAGAAGCTTTGTCTAAAGAAGTAGCTCCTTTAGGTATAAAAGTTACTATTATTTGCCCAAGTGGTTTTAGAACAGATTGGGCTGGACGTAGTGCAAATAATTCTAAAATTGTAATTGATGATTATGCAGCATCTGCACATCAGACCAAAGACAATATAAGAGGCTACAGTGGCAATCAACCTGGCGATCCAGCAAGGGCTGCCAAAGCAATTGTAAAAGCAGTTGAAGCAGAAAACCCACCATTGCGTTTACTGCTTGGAGTTGGTGCACTTAAAAATGGTCGTTTAAAACTGGAACAATTAAAACACGATTTTGATACTTGGGCTGAAACTACTGAATGGGCCGACAATCCACTTTAAATTTTTAAATTATATAAATAAAAGGCTGTCAAAATTGACAGCCTTTTATTTATATAAAATCTTAATACAACAGAATGTTTACTTACGCTGCAACCAATTTACTTGCACTTCTATAAACAAAAGAATTGCAAATATGTCTGCGTGCAAAACGTGCTTGAGATGGTGCGTTTACCAATTTTACATAAGTGGCTTTTGGCACACCAAAATATTCGTAACAACTACCATCAGAAAATGTGATAGTTAATTGTTCGTTTTTATATTCAAAGTCTTCAATACTAGCAATGGTAATAGTTTCAGTGTATTGGTCAAAAGTTGCAGCAATAGTTTCGGGTGCAATACTTACCAAGAAATGATACGCTTCAATAATTTTTTTGCTCTTTATTTCAGCAGCTAATTTTTCCTCTTCATTATCTTGAAATTTATCAGGATGACAATCCTTCATTAAGTTTCTGTAAATCGATTTTAGCTCTTTTAATTCTGTATCTTTTGTAACCTCCAAAAGCCTTCTGTAATTATCTATTTTTTTCATAAAGGTTGCAAATGTAGGTGATTGAGTTTTATGGTTTGCATTCCTCAAATCAACTTTAAGTAAAGTCTCAAATTGTTTTTAAGTATTTAGATAGGAAATAAAATCATAATTGAATATACCTTTGACATAACTTATTACTTTGAATTACTTAGCACACGCATATTTTTCCTTTAATCATCCACAGGTTTTGGTGGGCAATATGATTAGCGATTTTGTAAAAGGCAAACAGCAATATGATTTTCCAAACGATATACAAAAAGGCATTCAATTACACAGGATAATAGATAATTTTACTGATACACATACAGTAATTAGCAAAGCAAAAAATTTGTTTAAGCCAGAAATAGGGTTATATGCTGGAGCATTCGTAGATATTGCATTTGATTATTTTTTAGCAAATGATGCAACTGTGTTTTCCACAGATGAGAATTTACTGGATTTCACTCAAAATGTTTATGAAGTACTGAATCTACACCAACAATGTTTGCCAGAAAAATTTAATACAATTTTACCACATATGCAACAACACAATTGGTTGTATAATTACAAACAAACAATAGGTATTGAAAAGAGTTTTGCAGGGTTAACTCGAAGGGCAAAATATATTAACACATCACACGAATCTTTTACTGTCTTTACAAGTAATATAAATGCCTTACAAGAATGTTATGATGAATATATTATAGATTTAAAAGAGTTTAGCAACGATGCTTTTCTGCAACTTTTTTCTAAGTAGAACACTTAATCACTATAAATTGCAGCAATTTATAATTACTTATTTTTATGAAAAAACTTTTCTTACTCACCATTGTTGCATTTGTAACTGCATTTTTACTAGGCTATAGTTTTAAAAAAAATACACCAAAACCTCTGACACCAGAGTGTTACATAAGTTGCTATAATGCAGAAACCAGAGAAATGATAGCACTAGATGCTTTAAAAAAAGGTTTCTCTAGCCTGCATACCGCACCCATAAATTTTGTACTGGAAAATCCAAAAGGAAAAAATATTAAATATACTGCAGCAGATGGAACTACTTGCAATGCCTATTTTATTAAAAGTAAAAAGAAAAGTAAAAATTGGTTATTTGTAATTCAGGAGTGGTGGGGTTTAAACGACTACATTAAAAGAGAAGCTGATAAATATTCAGATGATTTAAAAGATGTAAATGTTATTGCATTGGATATGTATGATGGCAAAATTGCCACATCGCCTGATAGTGCAATGAAATATATGAGTACATCAAAAAAAGAAAGATTGGAAACTATTGTAAATGCCACTATAAACTATGCTGGAAAAAAAGCAAACATTTACACAGTAGGTTGGTGTTTTGGTGGTGGTTGGAGTTTACAATCAACAATATTAGCAGGCAAGCAAGCAAAAGGTTGTGTTATGTACTATGGCAGGCCAGAAAATAATATTGAGAAATTAAAGACAATAAACTGTGATGTGATTGCTTTGTTTGGCAACCAAGATAAAGCCATCAATAAAGAAATTGTAAACAAGTTTGAAGAAGATATGAAAACTGCTGACAAAAAAATGTTTTTGTATAGATATGAAGCTGGACATGGTTTTGCCAATCCATCAAATCCAAGTTATAATAAAGAATTTACAAGTGATGCTCATACCAAAGCAATTACTTTTTTGAAAGAAAGAATGTAGGTAAAAGTATTTTTTCAATAAAGAAAAAGCCTCGCAAATTTTGCGAGGCTTTTTCTTTAGCGGAGAGAGAGGGATTCGAACCCCCGGACCTGTAACAGTCAACAGTTTTCAAGACTGCCGCAATCGACCACTCTGCCATCTCTCCAGTTGCAAAATAATAGGTTGAGTTCTTATCCACCAAAAAATATTAATAATAAAAACGAAAAATCTTTGAAATGCTTGCAAATGCTGCATTTCAACAAACTCGAAAATACAAACAAGCATTTTGTCAAAATTCAAAAAATATACTGCCAATATTTCCTCTTTCTTTGAGTGGCAAAAAAATTGACTCTGTGGTTTTCTCAAAAAAAGAATGTAATGCAAGAAAAAGAAACTGTTGAAATAGAACAAGAACCAGTAGAAATGAATGTGAATGCAGATGAAAATCCTGCTGGTAATACCCACTTAAACGAGCCTGTTAATGAAAGCGAAGTTGAAAAGCTACAAGCAGAGTTAGCTGAGCAAAAAGATAAATTTATACGTTTAATGGCAGAATTTGAAAATTATAAACGTAGAACCAGCAAAGAAAGAATTGAATTGATACAAACGGCTGGAAAAGATGTAATTATTAGTATGCTTGATGTTTTGGATGATGTAGACAGAGCAGAAAAACAATTGCAATCTACTGACGACATTGCTATACAAAAAGAAGGCATTCAACTTGTGTTTAATAAAATAAGAAGTAATCTTTCTAGTAAAGGTTTAAAAGCAATGGAAAGTATCAACACAGATTTTGATGTCGAAAAGCATGAAGCTATTACCGAAATACCTGCACCCACAGAAGATTTAAAAGGAAAGGTTTTAGACGAAGTGACCAAAGGTTATTATTTAAATGAAAAAATTATACGATTTGCTAAAGTAGTTGTAGCGAATTAATTCACAATAATCGAATTGACAAGTAACTTTTTTGTCAATTTGAAAATTGATTTTATATGTCAAAAAGAGATTATTACGAAATACTTGGGGTAGGCAAATCTTCATCTGCCGATGAAATAAAAAAAGCTTACCGAAAAACAGCAATGCAATTTCATCCAGACAGAAATCCTGGTGATAAAGCAGCTGAAGAAAAATTTAAAGAAGCAGCCGAAGCTTACGAAGTTTTGAGTGATGCAGATAAGCGTGCTAAGTACGATAGATTTGGTCACCAAGCATTTCAGGGAGCAGCAGGTGGCGGTTTTCATAACACAAATGCTGAGGATATTTTTAGTCACTTTGGTGATATTTTTGGAAATGCTGGCTTTGGAGATTTTTTTGGTGGTGGTGGGCAAAGGCAACGTGGCGGTAAACAAACTGGTCAAAGAGGCAGTAATTTACGCATAAAAATAAAATTAAATTATGCAGATATAGCTAAGTAAAAGTAAAAAAACATATTGTTTGTGATACTTGTGGTGGTAATGGTGCTAAAGATAAAAGTAGTTTTCAAAGTTGTAATACTTGTGGTGGAAGTGGTCAAGTACGCAGAGTGCAAAATACTTTTTTAGGTCAGATGCAAACTGTAACTACTTGCCCAACTTGTAGTGGCGAGGGTTCTATTATTACTGCACGATGTGGAAGTTGTAAAGGAGAAGGAAGAATGTTTGGTGAAGAGATGATTAACATTGAAATTCCTGCTGGTGTGCAAGAAGGTATGCAATTAAGTATGAGTGGCAAAGGAAATGCTGGTGAACGTGGTGGCTATCCTGGTGATTTAATCATACAAATTGAAGAAGAACAACATCCAGAACTACATAGGGATGGGTTGAATGTAGCTTATGATTTATTCATATCTTTTCCTGAAGCAGTATTTGGCACAGAAGCAGAAGTGCCAACTATTACAGGACGAGCAAAAGTTAAAATTCCTGCTGGCACACATAGTGGAAAAATATTGCGTTTAAAAGGCAAAGGGTTCCCCGAAGTGCAAGGTTATGCAAGAGGCGACC
Source organism: Bacteroidota bacterium (assembly GCA_026391115.1). Classification (GTDB taxonomy): domain Bacteria; phylum Bacteroidota; class Bacteroidia; order Chitinophagales; family Chitinophagaceae; genus CAIVPM01. The sequence goes on from JAPLER010000068.1 coordinate 36,410, forward strand.
AAATGATATATGTAAATGTATGGACTCCACAAAATGTAAGTAGTGAAGAGAAATCTACGCTAGAAAAATTGAGTAAAAGCGACAACTTTATACCGAGACCAGACAAAAAAGAGAAAAGTTTTTTTGAAAGAGTTAGAGAAGCATTTAGTTAATACCTAATATAAAGAAAGAGGCAAGTTATTATAACTAGCCTCTTTCTTTGTATTAGTCTTCCTTACCACTTTTATCGCCTACAAACCAATCTTCTTTGTATTTGTTGAATATTTACTTTCTCCTCATCGCTCAATTTTTTATTGCTGTTAATGTTTTGCTCAAGCACTCTTAATCTATCTCTTAGCATTACAATTTTATGAAAAAAATCTTCAACAGGAATTTCTTTTGGCTTCAATGTTTTATCAAAAGGTTGCAATAACATCATACCTTTTTGCCAACGTTCGCCTAAGTAAACAGTTTCTTGCAAGCCGCCCCACATCTTTAAGATTTTTAACAGAGATTTTTCCACTTCATCTGTTGTTTCAATTTCTGTAGAAACATTTTCTGGCATTATATCATCTAATAAATTATCGGTTTTATCAATTTCTTTAATACCTATATTGATAAAAGAAATTAAATATGTTGCATATTTTACAGCAATAATTACACCTGGTCCGTGGTATTGATGTGTAAGTCTTGTGCCTATTCCTAAAAGTGTTTGTTCCATAACTCTCTTTTGTTGTTTATCGTTTATAGTTAGCTATTTATTACTCTTATTTATAACTTAAAATTCTTTTTTATTGCATTGACAATCTTTACAAATTTTTCTGTTTCTGTTTTTTGGTGCTTAATGAAACTATTTTCAGCAAAGCTTCCTAGCACATTATTCATTTCTACATCGCTATCATAAACCATTTTCCTAAACTCATTGCTGTAATCTTTTTCACGAGATGTTTCTATGTTTTTTGTAATCCATTTTTTTGTTTCAATAGCTTGAGGTAATAAAGTTGAAAACAGTTTTACATCTATTTTTTTAATTGAATGAATTGTATATAGAAGGCTTAATGCGTGTTGTAGTTTTTGAGTTGCATAATTGCTACTTGCATTTGTATAAAATAAATGTACATCATCCCAACTCTTTATTTTATTGGTTTTGATTTTTGTCTTCAAGGTTTCAACTTCTGTTGTAACTATCAATTGTCCACCAATATTTTGCCAAGTAGTTTGTTTTGCAACAGGCATTTTCTTAAATACTTCATCAATACTTTTTACTTTATTTACATTAATAAAATCTATTAAGCAGTTGGTTGCATAGTAGTTTATTAGATTTAAAAAAATATGATAAGCATTTGCTGTTTTCAGTAGCACTGCTTTGCGTTTATTATTTTCAAAAACATTTCCATCCACTTCAATTTCATTACAAAAAACATCTTTGTTCAGCAACAATTCTTTACCTTTTCTTATACATTCTTCTTTTGAAAAAGAAGAATTATTTTCTTTGCAAAACGCCTTACCAACAAGCTCTTCAAGTAATATTAATGATGCATATATTTCACTTATTGTATCTGGTGCTAAACTTGCATATTCTAAGTGTTGAATTTTTTCTACACGTTTATCTCTGTCAAAATATTTCCATTCGTTACGAGCTAGTGCATACATATTATACATAAACCAATATGCTGGCATTATTACCAATTTATCATTTGTAACGTCGTTACTTACCAATGAAAAAGGAATTGGAATATTTAATTCGTTACTATAATCTCCTTTGGCAACAATAGTAAAACTGGCAAATTTTGAGTTGTGTTTTAAACTTACACACAAACCTGGCCAAAAGCCACGCCCAGCAATAATTTCACCATCTGCACCACGAGAATTATGATTACTACCAAGTGTTGCTCCTGCTGCTAAATTGCTTTGTCCGTATAACATTGCAGCACATAAAAAAGAGTTATTATGATGTTGTTCGTGTGAATAAAATATCAATGAATTTAAAACCTCGCAGCAAGAGATTGTTGAGTTGTAACCAAGAAAAGAATTCAATAGTCGAGCACCGTATTTTAATTGCGAATGTGATGATGTAATAAAATCTTGCTCCATATTTTAATTGAGAGTGATTGGCTGTAATAAAACGAACAGCTTTAACGCCATAAAAAATTCTGGAGCCATAACCTACAATTCCATTAACCAATTCACAGCCTTCTCCTATTTGCGTTCTTCCTTCATTATCGCCACTGTTAATGGTTAAATTTTTTAACTTATTTGCACCTTTTATATAAGCATCTTCACCTACCCAAACATCTTTAATGCTTGCACTATTTTTTATAATAGTTCTACTGCCTACTTTGCCATAAAAACCACGGGTAGTAGTAAATTTTTTTTCTGTTAATTCTTTTAACTTATTTAAAAATGCTTCATCATCTCTATACTTGCTCCATAAATATGCATCGCCAGGTTGCATACCATTAAATGGCAAAACTTTACGACCTGCATTTTCATTGCATATTTCTAGCCAAACACGTTTATTTTCATCTTCTCCATCTTTTACCAAACCATTGCCAAACTTGGCAGTACTGCTGGTAACCATTTCATTTATGTTTATTAAAATGGCTTCATCGCCAATAATATAATGTGATAAATAATTGACATTATCTACAACAACATTATCGCCAAAATCGCAACTAATAATATTACTGTTATATAAGCCAACTGGCGTAGTTAAATCACTAAAAGATAAGCAAATGGATTCTAGTTTACCTATTCTAATTAACCCATTAAACTTGCAGTTTTTAACTAACTCTGGATTAAAAGATTCGCCAACAAAAATATTGTTCCAGTTATCGCTGGTATTGTTATTACGAACAAGAACTTCTATTTCATAAGCAGTTAAGTGTCTATAATTTCTGCCACTTCTTTCTTGCTGATTTCTTAAATAATATTCATCCTTTCCTTTGGGTAAATATTCTTTAGCAATAAAGTTATAGCCTAGTTGTGCTATAGGTGTTTTGTAAATTATATTTTTTGTAGCGTTACTTGGCATCAATTATTAATGATTAATTGTTAGTGATTAATTGTTTAATTCCTAATTCCATTTGCTAATTCAACTATGGTTTTGGTTAAAATACTCCAACTATACTTTTTCTTTTCTTCTTTTATATTTACAATAAAATGTTCTTCTCCAAATGTATAGAGTTCTTTTATTTTTTCAGCAATCGAAATTGCATTAGGCTCGGCTACTAATCCTACTTTTTCATTAGGTACTAGATCTGGTAAGCCGCCCACATTGGTTACAAGCATTGGTTTTTCGTAATGATAAGCCAATGGCGTAACACCACTTTGTGTGGCGTTTTTATAAGGTTGAATAACAAAATCGCAGGCACATAAATAGTATCTTACTTCACTATCTGGTATAAAATCTGTTTTTAAAATCAATGATTCTTTAATGCCTAAACTTTCTATCAAATCATCATATATTTTTTTATCATCATAAAACTCGCCAGCTACTAATAATTTTAAATGTTGAATGTTGAATGTTGAATTATTATTAGCTTTTAGCTCAGCCATTGCTTCAAGCAACAAATCAAGTCCTTTATATTTTCTTATAAAACCAAAAAACAAAATGATAGGTTCTACAGCATTTAGGCCTAAGTGTTTTCTGGCTTCTTGTTTACTTATTTTTTCTCCAAAATTATCGTATAATGGATGTGCAATTTTTATGGAAAGCTTATTGGTAAAAAGTTTTAAATCTTTCAATACTTTATCACTCATTGTAATAACAGCATCTACTGGTTTTAAAAAATATTTTGTTAATACTGTGTCGCCAATTCTTTTTTCGTGGGGTATAATATTGTCGGCAATGCAAATAATTTTTGTGTATTTATTGCTTTTGGCAATGCGTAAAATAGTGCCAAAACAAGGCCCCATAAAAGGCATCCAAAATTTAACAACAATAATCTCTGGTCTCAATCTTTTTAATTGCAATCCAATTTTGATCCAGTTAAAAGGATTAATGGAGTTAACACAAACCTTGATGTTTAAATTTTTTGGTGCAGGCTCGCTGCTAAATTGTGTTGTGCCAGGAAAAAGAAAACCAGGATATTGTAAAGAGAAAGTATAAATGGTTACATCAAAATTTTCTTCTTGAAATTGAGTACAAAGCCTTTCGTTAAAACTTGCTAAGCCACCACGATAAGGATATGTTGCACCAAGCATTACTATTTTTTCTTTTTCCAAATGAAATATTTTTAATTTGTAGCTTGCAAATTTATGATGTTAGGTAAGTAAATGATGCAAAAAAGGTTGTTGGATTAGCACCCAACAACCTCTAGATTTATAAAAGATAAATATTAATTTACTATAAACTTACTTGTTTTTATTTCTCCATTAACTAAAACAAGTCTTACAGTATAAATACCTTTTGGAAATCCTTTAGTGTCGACTACCAATTTATCTTGACTAACTTTTGATTGCATCACTATTCGTCCTAAATAATCATTTATAAATATTTGCTTAGCATTATTACAATCAATATTAACAAAAGTATTTGTAGGATTAGGATAGATATTTATAGCTTGTTGATGATTGCTAAATATTACTTTTTCTACTTTGCTATAATTAAATTTTCCATCTATATATACCATTTTTAAACGATAATAAACAGTACTATTTATAAACGAAGCATCAGTAAATTGATATGTATTATTATCAAATGTATTTTTTGCTTTTATACTTGCAATGGTTTCAAAACTTTTTGCATCAAGACTTTTTTCAATGTAAAACACTTTAACATTTTTTTCTTTATTTGTGTTAAAAGTTATACTTACATCACTTTTATTTTGTGTGGCAGTGAATGATAAAAGTTGCAGTGGCAATGGATTTGTATAACAAATTTCTAATCTAAGTTGGGTTGCTAGCGAACTCATTCCACTATTAAAAAACAAAGTGTTGTAATAATCTTCAACCTGTAATCTTAAAGTGCCTCCATAATTTGAGATTGGATTGATGACCCAATCTTGCACCATAGCAGTCATATCTAAGATATAGCTTTGCGTATCTGATAAACTTTGAGGAAGTGTAACTCGATTTATTGTATCTGTTGTTGGGTGATTTGTCCACGCAATTGTATTAGTGTCCCAACTAACTGTGTTTCTTTCAATAAATGCGTCGTTTGCTGTGCCATAAGTTGGTTTATGTGGTGCAAAACTTGGAATTGTAGTATCGGGGTATAAAAACAATTTTGCACTATTTATAGTAGCACCAACTGGTATGCTGGCTAAATCAAATTTAAAAATGGTTCTAGAATTATAATTTGGCGAACCGTGAGTGTTATCAGTCCAAGCAAAACAGTTGAAATTATCTTTCCCAATACTAACACTTGATGAAAAAGAACTATTATCGGTAACTTTTACACTTAAAAATGAGTTGTCTGAACCATAAATAATTAAAGATGAATTAACACATTGCCCATTTGCCCCAAAACCTACACTCAATAATAAAAGAGAAAGAAAAAAATGTTTCATAATTGGTTAAAATTTAATTTGTTCTTATATATAATATAGACGCTAAAAATAGTAAAAACGTTGCCTGAGAGATGATATTTATTTTAAATTACATACCATTTACCCATTAAAATATAAATTAAAATTCAAACATATAAGTGAGTAAATTTCTATCATTTTGTTTATTTTTAAATTCTTGTGTTTCAAATTCATAATCTTGCAACTTAAAAATTAATACAATGTTATATAGAAGTAAAGCTCCTTTGCGTATAGGTTTGGCAGGTGGTGGTACCGATGTTTCTCCTTTTTGTGATGAATTTGGGGGTGCAATTCTTAATGCTACCATTTCGTTATATGCCTATGCAACAATTGAACCTATAGCAGAAAATAAAATTATTTTAGAAGCAAAAGATAGAAACGAAAAAGTGGAGTTTGACTGGACAAATGAATTACCAATTAATGGTTATTTAGATTTATTAAAAGGTGTTTATAATCGTATTCAAAAAGATTATGGTATTAAGCAGCAGGGTTTTAAACTATCAACATTCGTAGATGCACCTGCTGGTAGTGGTTTGGGCACATCATCTACATTAGTGGTTGCTATTATAGGTGCATTTGTAGAAATGCTTAAACTACCTCTTGGCGATTACGATATTGCACACTATGCCTACGAAATTGAAAGACAAGATTTAAAACTTGCTGGTGGTAGACAAGATCAATATGCTGCCACATTTGGTGGTGTAAACTTTATGGAGTTTTACGAGGATGATAAAGTAATTGTAAACCCACTAAGAATAAGACCAGAATATTTACACGAACTTGAAAACAATTTGGTGTTATTTTTTACTGCAACAAGTAGAGAAAGTGCTACCATAATTAAAGAGCAGCAAAAAAATGTAAATGATAAAAACAGTGGGAGTATAGAGGCAATGCACCAATTAAAAGAGCAAGCCAAAATGATGAAGGAAGCTATGCTTAAAGGAAGACTAAATAATATAGGCGAAATTTTGAATTATGGTTTTGAGCAAAAACGTAAAATGGCTGCCAATATTAGCAATCCATTAATTGAAGACATTTATGCAACAGCAAAAAACGCAGGGGCTACTGGTGGTAAAATAAGTGGTGCTGGCGGTGGTGGATTTATGATTTTTTATTGCCCTGCAACATCTAGGTACAATGTTATAGATGCTTTACAACAATTTGGTGGTCAAGTAAAGCAATATCAATTTGTAACAGAAGGGTTAAGAACTTGGAGTACAATTTAGTTAATCATAAATCTACAAACCCACCTTCTCGGCTATCAAATATTCATTTCTACTAGCACTGTTTCTAGAAATTAACTCGGCTATAAATCCTGCTAAAAATAATTGCATACCAATAACCATTACTGTTAATGCAATATAAAACCCTGGTCGATTGGTAAGGGCAAATTCTTTATCAATAATTTTAGATATTAGCAAATAGGCACTCATTGCAAAGCCTGCCATAAAACATAATGTGCCATACAATCCAAAAAAATGCATTGGGCGTTTACCAAACTTGCTTACAAAATTGATTGTGGCAAGGTCTAAAAACCCATTCACAAAACGCTCCCACCCAAACTTGGTAATGCCAAATTTTCTAGCTCTATGCTCTACTACTTTTTCGCCAATTTTTTTAAAGCCATTCCACTTAGCAATTACAATGTTCTACTACTTTTTCGCCAATTTTTTTAAAGCCATTCCATTTGGCAATTACAGGTATGTATCTGTGCATTTCGCCATATACTTCAATATTTTTTACTACTTTATTTTTATAGGCTTTTAGTCCACAGTTAAAGTCATGAAGTTTTATACCACTGCTCCATCGTGCAGCACCATTAAATATTTTTGAGGGAATATTTTTTGTAAATGTGTTATCATATCTTTTCTTTTTCCAACCACTTACTAAATCAAACCCATCACTCATTATCATTTTATATAAGTCAGGTATTTCATCAGGGATGTCTTGCATATCAGCATCCATTGTAATTACCACATTTCCTTGTGCTACTTTAAAACCTTCGTTCAATGCTGCACTTTTGCCATAATTTCTTTGA
>JAPLER010000153.1:0-4018 GCA_026391115.1 Bacteroidota bacterium
TGCAGCAAATGCTGCTGAAAACAACAACGAGTAATTATGTAATGGCATCTAATTTCTTCTTCAACTTTGCCAGGTTATTAAATGGTATCTACTCAATAATAAATTTATAACCCCTGCCGTGGACGTTAATAAATTTGATGGCTGTATCATCACTTAATTTCTTACGTAATTTAGACACCAATACATCCACATTTCTGCTGATTACCACAATACCTTCATCTTCCCAAATTTCTTTCATTAGTTTTTCCCTGTCTACAATTTGATTGATATTATTGGCAAATATTTTTAGTGCTTTAGTTTCTTTTTCAGAAAGCGTTATAGTTTTCTCTTCTGTTTTAAGCACATTATTATCTACATAAAATTTAAAATTTCCTAGTTGTATAAAATCAGTATCATCTAAGATAGCTGGTGTTTCTTCTTTTTTTCGAAACTTATCTTTAGCATAAAAACCAATAAAACTAAAAGGAATAATCAATAGCAACAACCAAAAGGGATTAAATTTATTTTTATGCAAAAGTTCAATTTCAATAATATAACAAGCAGTCTCTAGCTTACGGCCCTTGCAGGGTGTTAAATTGCCAGCTTTGTCATTTATTTCGAATGCAAACACAGTTTCTTTTTGTTCGCAATTCTTCAAATTCACTATGTAGTCTTTTGCCAAAGCGTTTTTTTTAAATTCCCTTTCAACTATATTGATTAGTGAATCTGCAATAAAACTAAAGTTTTTTTGAAAGGAAATCTGGTATGTATTTTCATTTAATTTTTTAATTGGCAGCACTCTGGAAGAGTCATCTTTAGCCGAATGCAACAGATGATGTCCTATTTCACGTAGTATAACTTCTATATGCTTCTCAGGTATTTCATTTTTTTTATTGATGAATGAAACAGCAGCAATCAAAATAACAATTACCATCATTGAAGATCCGAACAAATTAAATCGCTTCATAGGTGCAAAATAAGCTATTAAACCACAGTTTTTGGTGGCTTTACAAACCTTTTACATTTCCTTTACAACTTTTTACCATAAAAAAGATAGGGGCAAATAGACTACAGATAGTTTTGTTGTATTGTTTCATCAAATCAATTTAAGTTATGAAAATCTATCTTTTTTCACTTTTGCTCATTTTTCAATTATTTTCTTGCAAGCAGTCACCAGAACTTCCAAAGCAGCCATCTCAGTTATCAGATAGTCTGCAAAATCAAAAAAAAGATAAAACGGAGACTGAAAACATCGTTTTAAAGTCTGCTGATGGTGGACTTACTTGGAAGAACCTTAGTGAAGGGTTGCCCAAACCTGTAAAAGATGATGATGCTAGGGCTAGCAATGTTTTTTTTGCAAATGATAATGGCCTTTGGTTAGCTGATGGAAATGGGTTGTATCACAATAATCCAAATGCCATTGCTCCTTATTGGGAAAAAGAGATTTTGCCAGACGAACATAGCAACATTACCCCTAGTAAAATGGGAATCATTGCATACAATTACTCGGGTAAAATTTTACAAAAAATAAATGGAACGAATAAATGGTTGCCTATTTGTACAAATTTTAAAGAGAAAAAGATACGTTCCGTTTTGGAAACTTCCACTGGCTCCATTTTCATTGGTACCGACGAAGGTCTATTTAAATCGACTGACAATGGTAAAACCTGGAAAAAAGTGCATAACGATGGCTTGGTAATGAAAATAGTAGAATCAAACGGAGTACTGATGGCAATCAATATTGGGGGTATAATAAGATCAACCGATGATGGTGAAAACTGGGATTGGGTTATTAATGAGGGACGAAGGGGTTTTGTTATAGAAAGCATCAAAGGTGGATTGACAAAACAGCAAAGGATTCCAGAAAAATACTAATAAGCTACGATGGTGGTAAAACTTGGCAGTCTATTGATGGCAATCTTCCAGAAAGTCACTCCATTTCTTCCATTATCCAGTTTGGCGATAACTTCATTTGTGGACATCCTGAAGGCATTTATCAATCATCAGACAAAGGAAAAACCTGGAAACGTGTACTTTGTCCTTTTGATGGTAAGCTCTTCAATTTTTCTGTTTCAAGCAACGTGATTTATGCCATATTAAGAAATAAAGGATGTTAAAGTAATATTGAGTGCTTTTATTTACAACGTTGCCAATGATTATTTGCATAGTTGTTTATGCACAAATAACTTTGAAAAAATTGTTGGATATGAAAAAAATATGCTTGTTGTTATTTGCACTTGCATTGCTATCATTTGCTTACAAGCAAAAAACTAAAACCAAAGTCTATTTAATTGGTGATAGTACAATGAGTATTAAAGAAACTAAGGTTTACCCTGAAACGGGCTGGGGAATGCCTTTCGCTTATTTTTTTGATAGTACAATAGAAGTAGATAATAGGGCAAAAAATGGAAGAAGCACCAGAACATTTATTAGTGAAAATAGGTGGCAACCTTTAGCAGATAATTTGCAGGAAGGAGATTATGTTTTTATACAGTTTGGACATAATGATGAATCTAAAGAAAAAACAGATAGATACACCACACCTGAACAATTTAAAATAAACTTGACCAAATTTGTTACGGAAACAAGAGCTAAAAAAGCATCTCCAATATTAATTACAGCAGTGGCACGCCGTAAGTTTGATAGTACGAATCATGTTGTTGATGGACACGGTGTATATACAGAAATTGTAAGAGAACTTGCAAAAGAATTGGATGTGCCAATGATTGATTTACAAAAAACAAGCACCGCATTACTTGAAAAAATGGGTAAAGAAAATTCTAAATTATTGTTTTTACAACTGGAGAAAAATGAACATCCCAACTATCCTGATGGCAAAGAAGATAATACACACTTTAACGAATTAGGAGCTAGAAAAATAGCTCAACTAGTGTTGCAAGATATGACTAATTTAAAACTAGATTTGGTAAATCATATAGTTAAGCCTGCAGTAAAAAAATAGAAATGGCAGCATTAACAAAAATATTAATCAATAAAAAGCCTCAACTAAATATTGAGGCTTTTTTTGTATTACATATATGAGTGATTATTCTTGTGGTTTCATCTCACGCATTTTTTCCATCATTTCTTTGCGTTGTTTTTCTTGAAACTCAATCACTTTGTCAACCAGCTTATCATCTTTTAACAACTCTTTCAATTTAGCTTTTGAGGCATCTCCAATTTCTTTCATTTTAGTCATTCTTTCTTCTTGGTCTAATCCTCTAAGCCCACGCATTTTTTGCATATTCTCCATTTGAATTGCAATTACACCATCAGCTTGTGAGTCTGTAAGTTTTAACTCATCTTTCAATTTTGCTTTTATTTTTTCGTTTCTCTCTTTAATAGCTTCTGGATTAAATTGAGGTCTTCCCTCTTGTGCCATTGTTTTAAAAGAAATTGTTGATAGCATTACAGCTACAATAAATAATACTTTTTTCATAAACTTATTTTTAGAATTTGAAAGTAGTGGATTATGCTACAACAACCAAAAAATGCTATTGCCTTTCAATGTTTTTTAATGAATGTTTAATTTCACAAATGTGCATAATGCTGGTGTGTTGTATGTCTTTAGCACAATTGAATAATGTGTATAGCATCACTTTAAATTGCACTTGTTCTTTTATAGAACCTATTCTTTACCCTATAAAGAAGACGACAAGAGCAGTACCCCAACCAGGCTGGCTTGTTTTAATAAGCCAGCCTACGAGGGTCTTTTAAAATACTACCAATTAGGTAGTTCATTCATCAATTTAATTTCACTACTTTTTTTACTCCAACAATAAGTAGTGTTGCCATTTGTTACCACAAAATATGCAGCGTTTATAGTAGTGTTGTAAGCAAGTATTTGTTGTAGTGTGTTATCATTAATAACTACATCGGGTTGTTTGCATTCAATCAACATCCACGGTGTTATATTTTTATAAATAACAATATCAAAGCGTTTTTTTTGTTGGTTTACTGTAACTTGTTTTTCAACTGCAATTAATGATGATGGATATTGCAGCACTGTTATAAGATGTTGAATAAAATTTTGTCTTAC
>JAPLER010000153.1:4078-9697 GCA_026391115.1 Bacteroidota bacterium
ATGTTGTCGTAAATAAAATCTGCATTAACATCTTTTTTTATTTTAAATTGAAATTGAGTGTAGTCAATATTTATCACAACTAAGATTTATTTGTTTATTTTTACAATATTATAAAAAGAAAGTATGAAAACGAAAGAAGAAATAGTTAGCAACTGGTTACCACGTTACACAGGCGAAGCATTAGAGAATTTTGGAGAATATATTCTACTAACAAACTTTGGTAATTATGTGGAAATGTTTGCCAAATGGAATAAGGTAAAAATTATTGGTAAAGACAGACCATTTCAGTGTGCTACAGCCAATGGTATTACCATTATTAATTTTGGAATGGGTAGTCCAGGTGCTGCAACTGTAATGGATTTATTAAGTGCTATACAGCCCAAAGCCGTTTTATTTTTAGGCAAATGTGGTGGCTTAAAAAAACGCCATCAACTTGGCGATTTAATTTTGCCCATTGCAGCTATTAGAGGTGAAGGAACCAGTAATGACTACTTTCCCCCAGAAGTACCAGCAATGCCAGCATTTGCTTTGCAAAAAGCTATTTCTACAACTATCCGTGATTATAATATTGACTATTGGACAGGCACTGTTTACACTACCAATAGAAGAGTGTGGGAACATGATGAAATTTTTAAAGAACATTTAAAAACTGTGAGAGCTTATGCTATTGATATGGAAACTGCAACCATTTTTACTGTTGGTTTTTACAATCATATTCCAACTGGTGCATTGCTTTTAGTGAGCGATAGCCCTATGACACCAGATGGTGTAAAGACAGAAGCAAGTGATAAAAAAATAACTTCAGAGTTTGTAGAAAGGCATCTTAAAGTAGGGATAGATTCTTTAAAACAATTGATTAATAAAGGACTTACAGTAAGACACTTGAAGTTTTAAAATTAGCAATAGGAATTACTTTAAATAAAAAGGTTTGTTGAAACTCAACAAACCTTTTTTGATTATTTTTTTGTGTAACCTATCTTAACCTATCTACACTTTTTATCAATTTTTCATCTTTATTTATGCCAATAATAGCCATAATTAATAACACAGGAACAGCAAGTACTAATATTGATGTGATACTATAAGCACCATCAACAAATTTCTTTGTTTGCAGATAATACAAAACGATTACAACAATTGAGACGATGCAATTTATTGCTGTAAATAGAATTTGTTTTTTTCTATCATTATAAAGAAATATTGTAATTAAAGCTGCCACTCCAATAGCAACTGATAGAATTGTAATTAAAATATCAAACCTTGCATTAAGCTGTTCAAATGATTTAATACCTGTAACAGTATCTTTTATAGTATTGCCTGTATAAAAAGGGAATTTAAGTGTTAATAGAGCAGCAATTGCTGCAAATAGAAGCCACAATGTTTGTTTACGTTGAATCATATTTATAGTTATTGTGATATGTGTACTAATAATTTATTTTCTAAAATTAACTATTAATAATTTAGCAGTGGATGTTATTATAGCTCAGGATATAAATTAAATTGGTTCATAAAATCATTTACTTCACTTTTTATTGCAGCTAATTTTGTTGCATCATCAGCATTCATTAGTGCAGCATCAATTTTATCAACAACAAATAACATATCATTTTCTTTCATTCCTCTTGAAGTAATAGCTGCAACCCCAAAACGAATTCCACTGGTTACAAAAGCACTTTTATCATCGTAAGGAACCATATTTTTATTAGCAGTTATATCGGCTTCACCCAAAACATTTTCTGCTTTTTTGCCACTAATATTTTTGTTGCGTAAATCAATTAACATTAAGTGATTGTCTGTTCCTCCACTAATAATACTATAATCACGTTTTACAAATTCATTTGCCATAGCTTGAGCATTTGCTTTTACTTGCTTAGCATATACTGTAAATTCATCAGTTAATATTTCGCCAAATGCAATAGCCTTTGCAGCAATTACGTGTTCTAATGGACCACCTTGAGTGCCAGGAAATACAGCCATATCAATCAGGTTGCTCATCATTCTTATGTTTCCTTTTACATCTTTTAAACCAAAAGGATTTTCAAAATCTTTACCCATCATAATTACACCACCTCTTGGTCCACGTAAAGTTTTATGTGTAGTTGATGTAACAAAATGACAATGCTCAAAAGGACTACTCAATAAACCTTTTGCAATTAATCCAGCTGGATGTGCAATATCAGCCAATACAAATGCACCCACCTCATTTGCAACTTCACGAATTCTTTTATAATCAATATCTCTGCTGTATGCACTAGCACCACAAATTATTAATTTTGGTTTTACAGTTCTTGCTTTGGTTTCTAATTCTTCATAATCAATTAAGCCAGTTTCTTTTTTAACAGTGTAAAAATTAGGCTTGTATAATTTACCACTAAAATTAACAGAACTACCGTGTGTTAAATGTCCACCCATACTTAGGTCTAATCCAAGTATAGCATCACCGGGTTGTAAAACAGCTAACATCAACGCAGCATTGGCTTGAGCACCACTATGAGGTTGCACATTGGCAAATTCGATATTAAAAATTTGCTTTAATCTATCAATAGCAAGTTGCTCTGTTTGGTCAACAATTTCGCAGCCACCATAGTATCTTCTACCAGGATAACCTTCTGCATATTTATTGGTTAACACGCTGCCCATTGCTTGCATTACTTGTAGGGAAGTAAAATTTTCACTGGCAATTAATTCTATTCCTCGTCTTTGTCTTTCAAGTTCTTTGCCTATTAAATCAAAAACTAAATTATCTCTTTGCATTGTAGATTGGTTTGTGGCAAAAATAGTAGGAATGATAGTTGGCCGTTTCATTAGTTCTATATTTCTTAAAAAGAAAACCACACATTCATTCTTAAGAATGTGTGGTTTTCTTTTTAAGATTTTTATTGATCAGATATTAAGATACTACAAAAAATGATGTTCGAGGAACATCATTTTTTGTAAGAATAAAAATTAATGCTGAATAATAATTTTATATACTTTTTTATTTAATCCATCATTTACTGAAATAAAGTAAGTGCCATTGGAACAATCTTTAGTTTCTAAATATGCAATTGTACTACCTTGTAAAAATTGTTGTTTTTTAATAATTTGGCCAGTAGAATTTGCTAGCGTTATTTCCATAGAATTTTTTACTATTCCATTTGCTTGCATAATTAAAATATCGGCTACAGGGTTTGGAAAAATACTAATGTCTATAGCTTTATCTTGGTGAAATGAAATAACCTTTGAATAAGAGTATTTGCCGTTAATATCAACTACTTTAATTCTGTAGTATTTAGTATTAATAAAAGTGCCCAAATCTGTAAAAGAATATTTGTTATTATTTTGACTATAACTGTTGCTTGCCACTTCACCAACCTTACTAAATGAAATGCCATCATTGCCAGTCTCAATAGCAAAATATTTTACGTCCTTTTCATTCGTTGTAGTCCAGTTTAATACAGTTCCTTTATCATTCAAGAATCCATTTAAATCGATAGATTCTACAGATAAAATTGGTCCAGTATAAGTTGTTGCACCTCCGGGTATAGTTGTAACTTTTGTAACCACTTTATTACCATAAAATGTTGGTCCAACTACATAAGGATATGCAGAATTATGATTCACATCAACAGTAGCAAAATAGCAATACGTTCCATTGGGATATTCAGGTGTTTTGCAAAACCTTCCATTATGTTCATCTAGATAATCTGTTTGTCCTGCAGATGGTGTAATGTATTGATAATCTTCTCTAAAATATCCTAATGGGTAAGTTCCACTAACTACCGGACCAGCAGTTACAGTTGTACCAACAGAATTAGTGGTTCTAGTTGTTATATTTCTTAAAAAATAACTTGATTTCATTCTTACAATAGCACCAGTGCCATTAGTATCTTTATAAGCATATGCACCGTAAATTGGAAATCCGTCGTAAGCAAAACCAATTAAAGGAGAATGTTTTGATGCATCAATTACATATAAACCATCAGATGCATATAAATTACAAATTGTTGAAATAATGTTTAGGGCTAAATTAAAAGCACTTGGATTTTGATGATGATGATAATTAGTACCAGCTGGATGCCCTTTGGAACAATCAAAGCCTGTTTTTTCGCCAACAACAGCATCTCTATTCCAAACACCATCTCCTGTACATCCCATAATAGGACCACCACAAACTTTGCTTTGTGCATTGTTCCAACTTACGCCATCCCTATAATCAAATAACGCTACCCCATTAATAAAAAGTCCAATATTACCACCAGTTGTGGCAGTAGGTGTACCTGTATTTTTGGTAGGGGATAGAGGCAATTTAAAAATGGCATTTTGATTTCCAGCAACATTAGTATTGCCGTCTAAAAATGGGCCAGTAATATATGCAGGTAAACCAGTTGTAGAGATATACACATCAGTGGTTGTATATTTTACAGATTGCACATTTGCCAAACTAGCATCAGTTATTAAGGCACCAGTTGTTTTATCATAATGCCTGGCAGTAATTGTAGAGTTTCTTAACCAAGCAGATAGGGAAGGACTTTGAGCATTAATTACAAGTGTAATTAAAAAAGAAACGGTTGTTATTAAAATGCCTTTTTTCATTTTTATATTGTTATAGCAAATTAAACGAAAAAAAAGTAAGTAACCTTCAATGATTTAATACAAATAAAAAAAGCAACCTAAGTTGCTTTTTTTATTTGTGCCCCGGAACGGAGTTGAACCGTTACTTGCATTGCTGCAAACAGGATTTTAAGTCCTGCGTGTCTACCAATTCCACCACCGGGGCTACCCTAAAAAAAATCCCACAAAAGTGGGACTTTTATGAGCGAAAGACCAGGCTCGAACTGGCCACCCCGACCTTGGCAAGGTCGTGCTCTACCAAATGCGCTACTTTAGCATTAACGAAACTACCAAATTTTTTATAAAAAATTATTTATATTCTGGGGTATATTTACTACTACTTTGAATTTCAACATCTGGTTTACCTTTATAGGTTTCATGGCTAAGTCTAAAACTAGCACCAACTAAAAATGCAACTAATGCAGCAAGTGATAGATAAAAAACAAAACGAGATGAATTAACCCAATTTTTTGTAAAATCTTTACTTACAGTTTCTTCGTGATGATGTGACATATATAAAAAATTTCGTTTGCAAAAATAGGGTTGATGATTAATTAAATTGTTTGTAGCACAAAATAAATTTTATAATTATTTATCCTCATTTATAAAATAGACTTCCCACTTAAAGCATTACTAACAGCTGCATCCATTGCTCTCTCTGCAAATGGACGTGTTATTTCGTTGAGATCCTCAATTTTAGTATGAATTAAATTTTTATCATTCAATGTTAAAGATAGTTGTAATGCTTGCATAGCTTGAGCTGTAACCAATAATTCCTCTTTCGAAATAATATTAGTGTTTTTTTGTAAAAACTTTTCTGTAACATCAAGTATTTGTTCTGCCTCTGTTTGTGCTTCTATTAATGCTCTCGTTGCAATATCTTCTTTGGCATTTTTAATACTATCTGATAACATTTTCTCAACGTCTTCATCTGAAATACCATACTGTGGTTTTACTTCAACACTCTGCTCTACACCGCTTCTTAATTCTTTTGCACTTACAGTTAAAATACCATCTGCATTAATT
>JAPLER010000153.1:9759-10678 GCA_026391115.1 Bacteroidota bacterium
TTAAAAAACTTACCTCAACTTTTGGTAAACCTGCAGGCATTCCTGGAATACCAGTCAGATTAAATTCAGCTAGTTTTCTATTATCTTTTACTAAATCTCTTTCGCCTTGATAAACACTAATTCTCATACTACTTTGCCCGTCTTTTTGTGTAGTATATTGCCTTGAAGCTTTGTTAGGAATTTTGGAATTTCTTGGAATTAAAACATCCATTAAACCGCCCATAGTTTCTAATCCTAAACTCAGTGGTGTAATATCTAACAATAAAAAATCTTTATTATTTCCAGCCAAAATATCTGCTTGTATTGCAGCTCCTAATGCCACAACTTCATCTGGATTAATCGTATCATTGATTTCGTTTTGAAAATAGTTGCTCACCGCGTTTTTGACAAATGGAACACGAGTGCTTCCCCCAACCATTACAACTGTTTCTATTTCAATAATGTCAATAGCAGAATCAGCAACAGCTTGTTCACAACAAACTATTGTTTTGTTAACTAATGGGAAGATAAGTTCTTCAAACTTATTTTTTGTAATGTCTAGTTTTATGTCATCAATCATAGCATTAAAACTATCGTTATCACTTAAATAACGTTTAGCTTCCTCTGCTTTCAGTCTTAAAATTTGTGATATGGTTTTATTTTCTTCAATTACTTTTCTGTCTAATTTATTTTGCAAAACCCAGTAGTCAACTATTAATTTATCAAAGTCATCTCCTCCTAAGTAAGTATCACCATTTGTACTTAATACTTCAAAAATTCCATTTGTTATTTTTAATATAGATACATCAAAAGTTCCACCTCCCAAATCATAAACTGCAATTGTTTTTTCCTTTGATGAATCGAGTCCTATACCATAAGCTAAGCTTGCAGCAGTTGGTTCATTTATAATTCTTAAAACATCCAATCCAGCAAGTTTTCC
>JAPLER010000387.1 GCA_026391115.1 Bacteroidota bacterium
ATATGGGTGCTATAAAAACACTTTGCACCAAAGCTATGATGCTTGAATATGGGCAAATGAAAGAGTATGGCGATGTAGATAGTGTCCTTAACTCTTATTTTAAAAAAAGTGATGGTGCTGCAGGTGTTTTTAGCTCTGCAAAATTAGATAGTAGTGAAAAAGTGTCAATTAAACAAATTACACTACAAAACCAAAGAGGAGAAAATACTGAAAATTTTAAAATTGGAGATGACCTAATAGTGCATTTAGTTTTAGAAAGTGATGAAGATGTTGACAAACCCAATATTGCTGTAGGCATTAAGTCTAAAGCAGGTTTTGTAACTATTGCAAATACACAATTCGACTCAACACAAATGCCATTTCTTAAAAAAGGAGTCAATGAAATATCTATTCGTTTTTCAAATTTGCCATTATTACCACAAGAATATTATTTAGGTATTGGAATGAGAACATTTGATTGCAAAACCTTTTTAATGTCAACAAAAGATATTGGTTATTTCAGCATAAATACGCGTATGAGTGATTTAGGGATTAATAAACCAATGGCAGAAGAAATGGCCATAGATTCTGTAACTCCATTCATTCCTTACGAATGGGATTTTGGAAATGGAAATATACAATCATTTAATATTTTAAACAATGTTATCAAATAAATCAATCCTAATTACAGGAGGTACAGGATCTTTAGGTAAAGAACTTACAAAAACCATTTTTGAAAAGTGGCCAGATGTAAAGAGACTAGTAATCTATTCTCGAGATGAGCAAAAACAGTTTCAAATGGCTCAGGAATATCCAGTGGAAAAATATCCAGCCATTAGATTTTTTATTGGCGATGTAAGAGATTTAGATCGTTTAAAACGTGCATTTATAGATGTGGATTATGTTATTCATGCAGCTGCAATGAAACACGTTCATATTGCAGAATACAACCCTGACGAATGTGTTAAAACTAATGTTGGTGGTGCCGAAAATGTTATTCAAGCAGCACTAAGCAGCGATGTAACAAAAGTTGTAGCACTTTCTACAGATAAAGCCTGTGCCCCAATTAATTTATATGGAGCTACAAAACTTACATCAGATAAGCTTTTTATAGCTGCAAACAATATCAAAGGAAAAAAAGATATCAAACTTTCTGTTGTAAGATATGGTAATGTAATGGGATCAAATGGTTCAGTTATACCATATTTTATGGGAAAAAGAAAAGAGGGAGTTTTGCCTATTACAGATCCTAATATGACAAGGTTCAATATATCACTACAAGATGGAGTTGGAATGGTATTGCACGCTTTAGCAACTGCTTGGGGTGGAGAATTATTTGTTCCTAAAATACCTTCTTATAAAATTACTGATGTAGCAACAGCTGTTGGGCCAGAATGTGAGCAAAAGATTATAGGAATTAGACCAGGAGAAAAAGTTCACGAAGAAATGATAACTGTTTCTGACTCTTTTACAACCTACGATCTTGGTAAATACTATGTAATTCTACCACAAGTTCCTTGTTGGAATTTAAATGATTACATCAAACATTTTGATGCGAAATTAGTTCCACAGGGATTTAACTATAGCTCTGGATTGAATACAGAATGGGAAACAATAGACGGTTTAAGACAGTTAATTACTCAACACTTAGACCCTAACTTTAAAGCATAGCAAAATGAATTCAACAATTCCTTACGGCAAACAACATATTTCGCAATCAGATATTGATGCAGTTGTTGCAACATTGCAAAGCGATTACTTAACACAAGGACCAAAAGTGCAAGAGTTTGAAGAAAAATTTGCACAATATATTGGTAGTAAATATGCAGTTGCAGTTGCCAATGGTACTGCTGCCTTGCATTTGTGTGCATTGGCTTTAAATGTTGATGAAAATACAAATGTTATAACTACCCCCATTACATTTTCCGCATCTGCAAATTGCATTAAGTATTGTGGTGGCAATGTTTTTTTTGCAGATATTGATGCTGAAACTTTTTTAATTGATATTGAAAAATTAAAAGCATTAATACAATCAAAACCAAAAGGCTTTTTTAGTGGCATTGTTCCAGTAGATTTTGCAGGCAACGCAGTAAATCTTGAAGCAATAAAAGCAATAGCAAACGAGCATAACTTATGGATAATTGAAGATGCTTGCCACTCACCAGGTGGCTATTTTATGGATAGCAAAAACAATAAACAAAATTGTGGTAATAGCGTTTTTGCAGACTTGGCTATTTTTTCTTTTCATCCTGTAAAACACATTGCTTGTGGCGAGGGTGGAATGATTACCACAAATGATGAAGCATTATATAATCGTTTATTGAAATTAAGAACACACGGTATTACTAAAAATCCTGCTTTAATGCACGAAAACCACGGTGGTTGGTATATGGAAATGCAAGAGCTTGGATATAATTACAGAATACCAGATATGCTTTGTGCTTTAGGCATTAGTCAATTGCAACGTGCAAATGAAGGTTTACAAAGAAGAAAAGAAATTGCAAAAGTGTATGATGAAGCATTTGCATCAAATACAAATATTGTAACACCAAAATATGATGCAGGACACGCATTTCATTTATATGTTATTCAAATAGAAGATAGGCTTGATTTATACAATTTTTTAAAGGAAAATAAAATTTATGCACAAGTGCATTACATACCTGTACACACTATGCCTTACTATAAAAATTTAGGTTTTAAACAAGGTGATTTCCCTCTTGCAGAGGCTTATTATAGCAAGTGTTTAAGTTTACCAATGTATCCAACTCTTACAAAAGAAGATCAACAATATGTAATTGATTGCATCAACAAATTTTATGCAAAATAATATTGCAATTATTACTGCACGTGGTGGCAGCAAACGCATTCCCAAAAAAAATATAAAAGATTTTTTAGGGAATCCAATTATTAGTTATAGCATTAGTGTTGCTATTGAAAGCAAGTTGTTTAATGAAGTAATAGTTAGCACAGACAATGAAGAAATTGCAACTGTTGCAAAACAATTTGGAGCGACTGTTCCATTTATACGAAGTGCTAAAAATGCAGATGACTTTGCAACAACAGCAGATGTATTATTAGAAGTGATTAACGATTTAGAAAATTCTGGCAGACATTATTCAAATGCCTGCTGCATATACCCTACAAGTCCTTTATTGCAAAGTGATTCGTTGCAAACAGGCTTTAATTTATTGATAAAAGAAAACTACAATTCTGTTTTTCCAATTGTAAAATTTGGTTACCCAATTCAACGTTGTTTGCAGGTTGATGATGCTAATAAAGTATCAATGAAATGGGAAGAAAATTTGAATAAACGTTCGCAAGATTTACAACCATTGTATCATGATGCTGGAATGTTTTATTGGATAAATATTGAAGCACTTAAAAAAGAACAAAAATTATTTACAAGCAATAGTGGTGCTATAATTTTAGATGAAACAGAAGTACAGGATATTGACAATTTAACTGATTGGAAGATGGCTGAATTGAAATATAAAATGATGAATGAAAACCTATAAAGTTTTAAGCCAACAAATATTTACAAATAATAATTTTTCTATTGTACCAATCAGATACGAAGATAGATTAGATATTATGCGTTGGAGAAACGAGCAAATCTATCATTTACGGCAGTTACAGCCATTAACGCAAGAATCTCAAGACAATTATTTTAACACAGTTATTGCTAGTTTGTTTGAAGAAGAAAAACCTAAGCAAATTTTATTTTCATATTTAGAAAATGATACTTTAATTGGATATGGGGGTTTGGTACATATAGATTGGAACAATGAAAATGCAGAAATATCTTTTGTTATGAACACAAGTTTAGAAAAAGATTTTTTTGTGTTTCATTGGTGTAACTATTTACAATTGATAGAACAAGTTGCTTTCAAAGATTTGCAGTTACATAAATTATTTATTTATGCTTATAATCTTCGCCCAAAATTGTATGAAGCAGTCGAGCAGCAAGGGTTTTATAAAGAAGCTATTTTAAAAGAACATATTTTATTTGATGATAAATTTATTGACGTTGTTATTCATTCAAAAATAAATAACAAATGTTAAGTTTTAGAAAAGCTAGTTTACAAGACGTAACACAATACTTTGAGTGGGTTAATAATCCATTGGTAAGAACCCAATCTTTTAATTCAAACAATATTTCATTAGAAGAACATACAAAATGGTTTACTAAAGCTATTGCTGATAATAGTAAATTAATGCTAATTTTTAGCAATAATAATATTGACATTGGACAAGTAAGAATTGAAATAAGTAATGAAGATATTGCAATTATTGATATTTCAATTGATGAAGCACAAAGAGGAAATGGTTACGCATCACAATTATTACAAATAGCTACCGATGAGTTTTTGAAAATTAATCCTCAGTATAAAATTAACGCATATATAAAAAATGAAAATGCTGCATCAGTTAAATCTTTTTTGAAAGCAGAATTTATAATAGAAATACAAAGTGATAATAGCAGTAACAGATTATTACTTAGCAAAAAAATAACAGTTTAATATGAAAATAGGAAACTATACAATTGGTAATCAAAATCCTCCATTCATAATTGCCGAAATGAGTGGCAATCATAATCAATCTATTGAAAGAGCATTAAAGATAATTGAAACTGCTGCAAGTTGTGGTGCACATGCTGTAAAACTACAAACCTATACAGCAGATACAATGACTATAAACCAAGGTGGTGGCTTATTTGATATTAAAGACGAAACTTCACTATGGAAAAATAGAAATCTATATGAGTTGTATCAAGAAGCATACACACCTTGGGAATGGCACGAACAATTATATAAATGTGCAGCAGACAACAACATAATTTGCTTTTCTACGCCATTTGATGATACTGCAGTAGATTTTTTAGAATCACTAAATACACCTGCTCATAAAATTGCTTCATTTGAAAATATAGATCATCCATTATTGAAAAAAGTTGCAAAGACTGGCAAGCCAATTATAATGTCAACAGGTGCTTGTTCTTTAGCAGATTTATGCGAGTCTGTAAATGTTTTAAAGGAGAATGGATGTAGTGATTTGGTATTGCTAAAATGTACAAGTAACTAT
Source organism: Bacteroidota bacterium (assembly GCA_026391115.1). Lineage (GTDB taxonomy): Bacteria > Bacteroidota > Bacteroidia > Chitinophagales > Chitinophagaceae > CAIVPM01. The sequence continues at coordinate 5,065 of JAPLER010000387.1, forward strand.
CCGGCCAATCCCGAAAATTCAAATATGAAAACTATACCTCACTTAAAAGAACTGTTTAAATGTGAAGTAGGTTTAAGCGACCATACTATGGGTATTGGTGTCCCATGTGCGGCAACAACACTTGGTGCAACAGTAATTGAAAAACATTTTTGTTTAAGTAGAGCCGAGGGTGGTGTTGATAGTGCATTTTCATTAGAACCAGAAGAGTTAAAGCAAATGGTTATTGAAACCGAAAGAGCTTGGCAAAGTTTAGGTATAGTTCAATATGGTATTCAACAAAGTGAAATAAAAAGTTTAGCGTTTAAACGTTCTTTATATGCTGTGAAAAATATAAATATTGGCGATGTACTTACAACTGAAAACGTAAGAGTGATAAGACCGGGTGATGGATTACATCCCAAATATTATGAAACAATATTAGGAAAAAAAATAAGTCAAGATATTAAAGCAGGCACACCGCTTAAATGGGAAATACTATAAACAATTATATCTTATTAACTTCTAAATCTTGGCATAATAACTTGTTTGAATATTTGCAAACAAGACCAAACGAATTGTGGACAAGGATTTCAAGCAAAGAAGATTTTAATATTGAAAAGATAAAATTGCTTAATCCAATAAAAATTTTTATTCCTCATTGGTCATATATTATTTCTAAAGAAATTTTTGAAAATTATAGATGCATAGTGTTTCATATGACAGATTTGCCTTTTGGGAGAGGTGGCAGCCCATTACAAAACTTAATTATAAGAGGTTTAACTGAAACAAAAATTTCAGCAATAAAAGTGAATGAAGGAATAGACACTGGCGATATTTATGTAAAAGAAACTCTTTCATTAAATGGTACAGCAACAGAAATTTTTGAAAGGAGTGTACCCATTATTCAGTCATTGATTGAAAAAATTATTGATGAACAAATAGAGCCAAAATCTCAAGTCGGCGAACTAGTAGTTTTTAAAAGAAGAAAGCCAGAAGAAAGCAACATAAGTGCTTTGCAAGAATTAGAAGAAGTGTATGACTATATAAGAATGTTAGATTGTGAAGGTTACCCAAATGCTTTTGTAGAAACTGAAAATTTTAAATTCGATTTTTCAAATGCTCAATTTAATACAGAGCAAAATTGTATAAACGCTAATGTTAGAATTTTTAAGAAATAAAAAAATAATGATTGTTGTAGCACATCCCGATGATGAATTATTGGGCTTGGGTGCAACTATGAATAAATTAATTACAGAGTATAATTTAGCAACTCACGTTATTATTTTGGGCGAAGGCATTACATCGAGAGCAGATAATAGAAATGTAGAGCAATGGAAAAACGAATTGGAAATTCATAGAAATAATATTAAACAGGCACAAGCTGCTATTGGTTATCATAGTGTTAGTATTTACGATTTTGCAGATAATAGATTTGATACAGTAGCAATGCTTGATATTGTGAAAGTGATAGAAAAAGAAAAAGCAGCATTTAATCCTGAAATCATTTTTACTCACCATGGTGGCGATGTAAATGTTGATCATCAAAGAACATTTGAGGCAGTAATAACAGCTTGTAGACCAATGGCACACGAGCAAGTAAAAACAATAATAAGTTTTGAAACCCCAAGTGGCACCGAATGGAGAGCATCAACAGACCCAAGACATTTTCTTCCCAATATGTTTGTATCAGTTTCTGAAAAAAATATTGATGCTAAAATAAAAGGTATGGAAAGTTATGAATTTGAAAAAAGAGTATATCCACACCCACGTTCTCCTGAAGCCTTAAAAATTCAAGCTCAAAGGTGGGGTGTTGCGGTAGGTTGCCATTTTGCAGAAGCATTTTGTATTGTAAGAAGTATAAATTAAAATAATGAAACTAGTTATACTTTTAAAATGGTTAAAAGATTTGTATAGACATAAAAATATGTTGATGCATAACTTTGCTGTACTAAAAAAAGAAGAAGAATACAAAAATATTTTCATTAAAAAATTCGGTTATTTTCCTGTTGGTTTAAAGTATGAAAATATTGATATGCTTGAATGTGACAAGGATGTTACAATTGGTGATTATAATAAAATTATCTATTCGCAAACACAATATCCCACATCGGCTAAACATA
>JAPLER010000127.1 GCA_026391115.1 Bacteroidota bacterium
ACTGCTTGGAAATCTATAGCTAAGGTAAATGCTACCACATTTGTTGCAGGAGATTCTATTTTATTTAAATGTGGCGAGGTATGGACTGGAACAACTCTCGCACCAAAAGGTTCTGGTAGTTCGAGCAAAAGAATTGTAGTTTCAAAATATGGCAACGGTGTTTTGCCTAAAATTAATGCGGATGGAAATGGATTGCATAATGAAAATGGTGTGTACCTCTTTAATCAAGAATATATCACCATTTCAGATTTAGAAATTACAAATAATTATGCAGCAACGATGAGTGATACTGCTGTTAGAAAAGGTGTCTATGTTCTTGCAACTAACAAAGGTGTTGTAAGTGGAATTACACTTAAAAACTTAGTTATTCATGATGTGTTAGGAACCTATGATTTTACAAATGAATCAGGTGGAATATTTTGCAATATTACTGGAACAACTACTATCACAAGGTTTGATAGTTTGCTAATAGAAGGATGTAAAGTATATAATGTAGATAAAATTGGGATATCAAATCAATCAACTTGGGATGGTAGAGATTTTACAGGTGATTATGGTGCAACACCTTGGCGTCCCTCAACCAATTATATTATTAGAAACTGTGAAGTAGATAGTAGTGGTGGAAATGGAATGATAATAAGAGATGCAAAATCTCCTTTAGTAGAGTATAATTATTTGCTTAAATGTGGAAGGCGTTACAGTGGAAACGGCTTATTTACTTTTAATTGTGATGATGCTTTAATACAATATAATGAATCTGCATTTACATACTATAACCCTGGAGATGTTGATGCCAGTGGTTTTGATGGCGATTATCGTTGCAAACGAACAGTATTTCAATATAATTATTCTCATGATAATGATGGTGGTTTCGCTGTTGTAGTATGCAATCCTGGTGGCACTCCTGGCAGGTTTGATGATAGTACAGTTTTTCGGTATAATATTAGCCAAAATGATGGGCACTTCAATGGTGGTATAAACAACGAAGGACAAATTATTAGCATAACAGGACAAACAACAAATACCTACATATACAATAATACAATTTATACAAGTAACGATTTTAATTATGCCATCATACATCGTCCTTGGGGTGGTTCGGGTTCTGTTTATCCTGTAAACACTTATTACTATAACAACATATTTTATTTTAATAAAGCCAATCCGAAATTTGCTTTTGGAGCTAGTACAAATACTGTTTTTGATTATAATTTATTTTACAAACCATTAGGAGGTTCAAATCCTACAGACCCACACGTTATAACTACTAATCCCAATTTTGTTAATCCAGGTAGTGGTACTAAAGGTTTAAATACTTTAGCAGGCTATAAATTACAAAGCACATCACCTTGTATAAATGCAGGAATTACAGTTGTAGGTGCTCCAACCAAAGATTTTTTTGGAAATGCAGTGCCAACTGGGGCTACAGATATGGGAGCAAGCGAGTTTACAGGAACAGTTCCTGTTACTTTAACTATGTTCAAAGCAGAAAATATTGGATCTGCTATAAAATTAACTTGGAACACATTTACAGAAATTAACAATGCTTATTTTGAAATTCAAAAAAGCAATGATGGTAATATTTTTGAAGCTATTGCTACTGTTAACTCTCAATCAATTAATGGCAATTCTTCTACACCATTAAATTATCAGTTTATTGATAAAAATCCATTTGAAAAAATCACTTATTATAGATTAAAACAAATTGACATTAATGGTAAATTTTCTTATTCAAATATTGTTAGCGTAAAAACTACTAATAAAAATATTGGTTCTATTAATGTTTATCCAAACCCAATTACAGGAAAAGAAATTAGTGTGAGTATAGCTGATTTGCAAAAAGGAAACTATGATTTAACTATCACAAATGCAGTAGGGCAATTAGTTTCAAGCAAATTAGTTACGATTCAAAATAGCAATGAAACAAACAAAATTGTTATAGCAAACAATTTTACAGCAGGTAGTTATTTTATTAAAATAACTGGCAAGAACACAGATTTAGTTAAACAAATTATTATTAAGTAAAATCAATGAAATCAAATACACAATTATCTTTATTATGTGCTTGTATCGTTGGTTTTGCTTACAGTGCAAACTATACCAATCATGCACCTATTGCAGAGTTATTAATGAAATTATTTAGTTATGATAAAGCAAGTGCTGGACTTTTAACAACAGGCATTTTTACTACTCACGCTCTAATGCAAATTCCTGGAGGAATGTTGGCTGATAAATATGGAGGTAAAAAAGTGCTACTTATTGCTTTGATGGTTGTATGTATTGGCAACTTTGGTATTTCTACATCCACTTCTTATGAAGCATTGTTATTCTGGAAAATATTTGTTGGCTTTGGCACAGGTACTTCATTTGTAAGTGGTGCAAGGTATATTGCACAAACTATTCCTTCAGAAAGATTACATATGTCTCAAGGCTATTATGGAGCATCAATATTATTAGGTTCGGGATTTGTTATTTTTATTGTGCCTCGTTTAGTTGAATTGTTTGGAGCTTGGAATTATGTATTTGTATCAACTGCACTACTAGCTTTAATTGCTTTAATTGTTTTTATGCTATTTGCACCTAAGGTTCAAATGAAAGTAATACATCAAACAAACTTAGCTAAACTGCTTGGTACAAAACGCTTATGGTTATTGGGTTCTGTACAAATGGCTTCTTTTGGAATGTCCATAGCAATAGGTAGCTGGATAACGAGCTTCATTGGTTTTGTTACTAGGTATTTTCTCGCGTCCTTTTGGTGGTAAACTTATCAAAAAAACAAGTGTTTTAAAAATTGTATTAGTTAGTTTATTAATGAATGCAACTGGCTGTTTTATATTGTCTGCAACTTCTATAACACTTGTACCTGCTGTATTTGCAATAGTTTTATTGGGCATTGGTTGTGGGTTGCCTTATTCGTCATTATTTAATAAAGCAACAGAATTGTTTCCTCACCGAGCTGGTGCTGCAATGGGCTTAGTGAATATGATGGGCATTATTATGATTTTAATTGGTGCACCATTAATTGGAAAAATTAAGGATATGACTAACAGCTATTCATCTGCATTTGTTGCATTAGGAACATTTGCTTTATTGATAGCAGCCATATTTTATTTATCAGAAAAAAATAAAAAATAATTATATGAATTTAATGAACTCGTTCGATTTGTCATTTGTTGGCAGACGTGATGTAGAAGCCATAGAGTTTAATAATCAAGTGTACACATTTGGAGAAATTAATTCTCGAAGCAATAGAATGGCAAGACTTTTAAAGTCTCGTGGATTGGAGAAGGGTGATAGAATTTGTGTCTATTTAGAAAATAGTTTAACCTTTATTGATTTGTATTTAGCATCTGTAAAGTTGGGATTGATTTTCGTGCCAGTAAATATTTTATACAAAGAAAGAGAAATAGCACATATCTATAAAGATGCAGAACCTAAAGCATTTATAGCATTGGGCGAAGTGCCTGGCGTTATTCACTCTTGGGATGTTAAAGAAATTGAAATTGAAGCTTTGGCTCAACCCGATGAACCTATTTTAAACCTAACCAATGGTGATTCTGCTGCTGCAATTGTTTATACATCTGGTACTACAGGCACTTCAAAAGGAGCTGTTTTAACACATAATAATTTTATTGCAAATGCTGTTAATTTAGTTACTTGTTGGAAGTTTACAGAGAATGATAGACTCTTACTTTCATTACCATTATTTCACGTTCACGGTTTGGCAAATGGTATCCATTGCTGGTTAATCAGTGGCTGCAAAATGCGGTTACAAGAACGTTTTGAACACGTCAAAGCAGGAGAATGGTTTACTACTTTTAAACCAACTGTTTTCTTTGGTGTACCTACAGTTTATGTAAGATTGCTTGATTGGTCTAAAGAAATCGCTACAGAAATTGGGCAACAAACAAGATTGTTTGTGTCTGGTTCTGCTCCATTGCCACCGCAGGTTTTTGATGAATTTAAAACTAAATATGGACATACTATTTTAGAACGTTATGGTATGACAGAAACCCTAATGAACATTAGTAATCCTTATTATGGCGAAAGACGAGCAGGAACAATTGGTTTTGCATTGCCGGGTATCTCTGCAAAAATTATTAATCATTTAGGAGAAGAAGTGGGTGTGAATGAAGAAGGAGAAGTGCATATTAAAGGACCTAATGTATTTGCTGGTTATTGGAAAAGAGATGATGCTACAAGAGACGCTTTTGTAAATGGATATTTTAAAACAGGCGATATGGGAGAAATTTCTGCCGATGGATATATTACATTAAAAGGCAGAAAAAGCGATTTGATTATTTCTGGAGGATTTAATATTTACCCAAGAGAAATTGAGGAGTTTTTATTGGAACAAGATAGCATTGAAGAGGCTGCTGTGGTTGGTATTCCAGATGAAGTAAGAGGAGAATTGCCAGTAGCTTATATTGTTCCTAAAGCTAATTATGATGCAGCAGCTATTGAACAAAAATGTAGAGAAACATTTGCATCGTTTAAAATACCAAAGAAGTTTATTACAACCGATAAACTACCTAGAACAGCTTTAGGAAAAGTGCAAAAACATTTACTACC
>JAPLER010000177.1 GCA_026391115.1 Bacteroidota bacterium
CAGGTGCAGTAGCAATTCCACAATCATTTAATATGGTATTACCATCATTGCCTTGTTTTAAATTTATTTGATAATAACCTCCTGTGTTTATAGCATTTGCAAGCTTTAATACAACCGCTTTCCCTAACCCATTATTGCAGTTTACAATATAAGCACTATTTATTAAAGGACTACTAGCACCAGTAATATTAAAATCACTTCCATCTGGTGCAACTGTATTGCACAGCATTGGCGAATTAAAATAGACTATAATAGAATCTGGTGAACAAATATCATATTGTAATTTATCCATTTGTGCTGGTGACGATGGTTTTACAACAATATTTTTTATAGCAGTAGTATCTAAACATCCAACGCTATTTTGTGCAATTAACTGGGTTGCATAAGTAGTATAAACATAAGATAGTGGGTAATTAACAGGATTTGGGTTTTGCAAATTACTTGTTAAGCCTAGACCAAAACTCCAATTCCATTTTGTTACTAAACCTTTACTGCTATCTTTAAAAATAGTTCCTCCAAAACCACAAGTTGTATCAGGGCTAATGTATTTAGCTTTTATACTATGGTCAATAATATTAACTTGTTGATTTGAGGTGTCTTTGCAAACGCCATTACTTACAATGAGCTGCACATTGTGATTATTATTCACATCGCTAAAAATAATAGTTGGATTTTGAATATTGCTTGTTGTTGCATTTGGCGAACCATCAGTAAAGTTCCAATTCCAATTATTAGCATTGTTATTAGCTATATGATTAAATGTTATTGTATCTGCTTTACAACCCCATTTTGAGATGTAAGTAAAAACAGGATTGATATGTGCTAATGCCTGAAAAGAAAGAGTTTTAGGCAAAGTTGCAATGCCACAATCATTGATAATTGTATTGCCATCGCTACCAGTTTTTAAACTTAGTTGATATGTGCCAGTAGTTAATGAGTTAGCAAGTTGTAAAGTAACAACTGTACCAACAGTGTCTAAACAATTTATGGTAGCACCTATTACACTATTTGCACTTGGGCCAGTTATAGTAAACTCACTTCCGTCTGTTGAAATAGAGTTGCAATACATTGCTTGCTTAAAATAAATTTTAACCTCTTTAGCTGCACAATCTGGAGGAATAATGCTATCAAATTCTGTAGGTATTGTGCCTCTTACAAAAATGCTTCTAATAGATGAATCTCTACATCCAATTACATTGTTTACAACCAACGAAACATCATAAAATTTATTGATAGGTAGCACTGGGTATGTTTGAGTAGGAGGGAATTGCAAATTGCTGGTTTGTCCATTTTTAAAATCCCAATGCCTACTCAAAATATTTCCTATTGAAGCATCGCTAAAAGTCTCAGGATTATTGGGGCAAGTCGTATCTCGTATTGCATTAATTTTTGATATCAATGTATGATTTGCAATAGGAATAGATTGTGTTATTGAATCAATGCAAAGTGGATTTGATACAACCAACTTAACAGTTCTTATAATAAAACTATTATAAACCACTTGTTGAGTTTGGCTATTGCTTGTTAAAGGATTGCCATCAAAAGTCCATTGCCATTTATTGGTAGCATTATTACCATTATGAGTGTATTTTAGAGTATCAGCTTTACACGTTTCATTAATTACTTGGTAAGTAAAGTTGGGATTGGGTTTATTGTAAACAGCAAATGACATTCCTGTAGCATCAAGGTTATTAGTGCAATTATCAACTAATATATTTCCATCTGTACCAACTTTTGGAATTAGTAGATAGTTATTGGTTGTCAATGTGCCAGAAAGCACAACAATTATACTGTCTGTATCAAATGCTCCTGTGCAGCCAACTCCAGTTGCATTAACAATTGTTGCACCTGCAATACCAAAATCGCTACCGTTAACAGCAATGGATTTACAAAGAATCTTTTTATTTAGTTTTATATAAACTTCTTTACCACCACAGGTAGTTGAAACATTGGTGATTTTTGGAATATTTTGGTCTGTAATTAAATTGGCACTTGCACTACTAAAAGTTAAGTTGTATCCGGATTGATTGGTTGATGTAAAATGAGAAACCATCAATAAATATTCGTGACCAGCTATTAAGGTAGGTGCTTTTGTTATTAATGGTACACCAGTTCCCTCGCATCCATTTGCATTTGTGGCAGTTGTAGATGTTCCTGTTGTTCCAGTTTCTCCACTCCAATTGCAGGCTACAAACATTGAAGGGTTTGTATATATGTTGTTTGGATTTTGACCAGTAATATCAAAAAGTTGCCAATCATAATCATCGCTTGATGTATTGGGAATAATATTAAACTCCAAAGGTCCAGATACATAACATGTGAACTTATAATAGTATGGATTAATGTCTGTGAAAACACCTGCTGCTGCACTACAAACAGGAACTGGAATTTGCTGACCATTACATGCAGGAACACTAGTTTGATTAAATACAGCAGTACCACAAGCAGGAAATGCAGACGTGGGATTCTGTCCATTATTGGGGCATTGAGCAAAATTTTTTGCTATTATTAAAACTAATAAAATAATTAGTTGAACAATTTTTTTCATCATAATACTAAGAAACGGTAAAGATAATGTAGCAAGATACTTGATTGTTGTATTATGATAATTTTAAGAATTATTATACTCATTTTATTTAACAAAACACTAACACCCTATTTTTGCTTTAAATAGATTTTAAAAAATGAATAAGAAACTTCTTGCTTTAGTTATTGGTGCTGTTTTATTTAGTATTATTTACAGAGTACAGCCATACAGAATTGACAATTTTAATCCTTTATTGGCTTTGAGTTTGTTTGGAGGTTTTGTATTTAATAATAATAAAAAATGGGCTTTCGCAATTCCTGTTTTTGCAATGCTAGTAAGTGATATAGTATATCAATTACTTTATATAAATAATTTAGGCACAGTACAAGGTTTTTATGGTTGGTGGCAAATAGCTAATTATGCTTCCATCAATGCAGTAGCTTTAGTTGGTTTTTATATAACTAAAGTAAATGCGGTGCAAATAGGAACTTCAAGTTTAGTAGGTGCTATTTTGTTTTTTATATTATCTAACTTTTTTGTATGGGCAGAAGGAATGGGTTATCAACATAGCTACACTTTTAGTGGTTTATTAAGTTGTTATGGGTATGGATTACCTTTCTTTAAAAGTAGTTTAATTAGCACTATTTCTTTTTCAGCAGTTTTATTTGGTATTCATACTTTAATTACAAATTCTGTTACTGAAAAAAGAATTGCATAATAAAGATTTATAAAATTTAAAAAGGTTGCACATTTTAATTGTGCA
>JAPLER010000151.1 GCA_026391115.1 Bacteroidota bacterium
TTGCAGAAGCTTTAAATGGAAGATTGGCAGGTGTAACTGCTACTACAGCTGAGGGTAGTCCAGATGCTGACATTAAAATTAGAGTTCGTGGAGGAGGCTCTATAACGCAAGATAATAGTCCACTATACATTGTTGATGGGGTACAAGTTGAAAGTGGGTTAAATGGAATTGTATTACAAGATATACAAGATATTACAGTTTTAAAAGATGCAGCTGCAGTGAGTGTCTATGGAGCTCGTGGTGCAAATGGGGTTATTATTATTACTACAAAAAGTGGTAAAATTGGTGAACCAAAAGTTACCTACAATATGTTTTATGGTATTAAAAGTTTGCCAAAAACATTAGGTGTTATGAGTCCTTATGAATTTGTTCTATATAACTATGAGCGTAATTTAGGCAGTACAACAGATAGTTCAAGTTTTGGTGGCTATTTTGGACCATATGATACTTTTGTTAATTATAAAAATGCAAAACCTGTTGATTGGCAGCGTGAGGTTTTGGGAAATAAAGGACATTCTCAAATGCACAATATTGGTATTAGTGGTGGGGCAAATAAGTGGACATACAATTTCTCATATACCTATAATGATGATAAAGCTGTTGTTTTAAACTCTGCATATAAACGTCATCAAGTTAATTTTAAAAATGAATTTAAATTAAGTAGCAAACTGAAAGCTACCTTAGGTACTCGTTATACCAATCAAACGGTTTTTGGTGCTGGTGTTAGTGATGATAAAGGCACTGCTTATAATCGTTTAAGAAATGCCGTTAAATACCGACCTTTTTTATCTCCAGGTCAAGATATTACAGAAGAAGATCCTTTTGCAGATGATAATCCCGGTAATGGTTTAGGCTTAATCAATCCATATCAAATAGTTAATGCTGAGTATAGAAGAAAAACCACCAATCAATACGCTATTACAGCAAGTTTAACATACACAATAAATAAACATTTAACATTCAAGTCCACATTTGGTTACGATAAAAAAGAAATAACTGATAGACAGTTTACCGATTCTACAAGTTCCCTATCGGTTAACTATGGTAGTAGAATGCCTGTAGTAGAGTTAGATACTACAAAAACTTATACTATCAATAACTCAAATATCTTAACTTATTCTTTAAAAAATTATAAAAAGAAACACGATATTGAATTGATTGTTGGAGAAGAAACTGTAGAATTAAATGGAGATGCTCGTTTGAATTTATCTCGTTACTACCCTAATTTTATTTCAAAAGACGATGCATTTAACAATCCAAATCTTGGGCAGAGTGATCCAGCTTACCCTAAGCATAATGCTTACAAATCTACTCAATTAAGTTTCTTTGGTACTGCACGTTATTCTTACTTGAAAAAATACCTTTTTACTTTTGTATATCGTACTGATGGTTCATCCAAATTTATTAATCAAAACAGATGGGGCAATTTCATGTCGGGTTCTGCAGCTTGGCGTGTTAGCAACGAAAAGTTTATGGATAAAGTTAAGTTTATTAACGATTTAAAAATTCGTGCTTCTTATGGTGCAGCAGGTAATAATAGAATTGGAGACTATTTGTTTCTTTCTACGTTCAATAATCAAACATATTATTATGGAATAAATGGTCAACAAATTCCTGCATATAGTACTAGTGAATTGGCTAATGAGAAATTGAAATGGGAAGCATTGGTAAATATGAATATTGGTTTTGATATGACTATCTTAAAAAACAGATTAGATATTAGCGTAGATTACTTTAGAAATAAAAGTTCTGATTTATTATTAAGAGTGCCAATTGCCCCAACTTTTGGTTTTACTAGTCAAACACAAAATATTGGTAAAACATCAAGTGAGGGAGTAGAAATTCAATTAAGTGCATCAATTCTGCAAAAGAAAAATGCCTTGAATTGGAATTCTAGTTTCAATATTTCATTTAGTAAAAACAGAGTAGATGAGTTAGGTCTAGGAATGCAATATATAAACACAGCACCAAGCTGGGGTGTTAATGGTCCACCATCAGATTATATTACTCAAATTGGAAAACCAGTAGGTTCTATGGTGGGTTATATTTATGATGGATTTTATACAACTGAAGATTTTAACTACAATACAACAACTCAACAATATACCTTGAAGCCAGGAGTAGTAAACAATTCTAGTGTTATTGGCACCATACAACCAGGTTCAATTAAATTTAAAGATTTGAATGGAGATAGTTTAGTTGATAATAGCCGCGATAGAACAATTGTTGGTAATCCAAACCCTAAATTTACTGGTGGTTGGAACAACCAATTTAGTTATAAAAACTGGGATTTAAGTTTGTTCATCAATTTCTCTGTTGGAAATGATGTGTATAATGCTAATAAAATTGAGTTTACCAATGGCTACATTAACAGAAGTAATTTAATTAAAGAAATGGAGGGAAGATGGAGAACAATTGCTGAAGATGGGACTAAGTTGCAATGGATTGCTAAAGATGGTGCTGGTAAAGAACAATCTTATGGAGCAGCTCCAACTGTCTTAGCATCTCGTAATACCAATGCAAATATGTGGATGCCATTAACAGCAGGTGGTGCATTCCATAGTCATTCGTGGGCAATTGAAGATGGTTCTTTTGTAAGAATTAATAACCTTACTTTGGGTTATAGTTTTCCAATTAAAACATTGGTTAAATTAGGTATTAGCAAATTAAGAATCTATGCTACGGCTAATAATTTAGCTGTCATTACAAAATACACTGGTTACGATCCTGAAGTGAGTGTAAGCAAAAACCCATTAACACCAGGTTTAGATTATTCTGCTTATCCAAAAAGTCGTTCTTTCTTATTTGGTTTAAATGTTACTTTCTAAAATATAAAAAATTAAAGTATGAAAAATATATTCAAAATATCGCTATTGGCACTAGTAATAACTAGTGTTGGTTGCAAAAAATATTTAGACCAGCAACCTATTACAGCAGTAACCTCAACAACTGTTTTTGCAGATGAGCAAAGTGCATATCAAGCTTTAATTGCAGTTTACAGTCGTTTAACTGGTGACCAAGGTTATGGCATAAGATTAAGTTTATATTACACAGTTGATAATGATGAAACACAAGGACCTGGTGGCACAAATGATGATGATAGAAGAGGTATGGCTCGTTATACATTAACAGCTAGCAATGCTCAATTAGAAAGACCCTTTAATCAGTTATTTCAAGGTATAGAATATGCTAATGTTTGTATAGATCAAATTCCTAAAATGAATCTATATACAAGTGGAACAGATTTACAAAAGAAAAGATTGCAAAGAATGTTGGGAGAAGCATTAACATTAAGAGCTCAATTTTATTTTGAAGCAATAAGAATTTGGGGAGACTTGCCAGCTCATTTTCAACCTGCTGTTCAACAAGCTAGCCAAAACCCTTTTCCGGCTCGTGTAAATAGAGACACACTTTATGCTCAAATTTTAGCAGATTTATCAACTGCTAGTAATTTAATACCTTGGCAAAATGAAATGGCAAGTATTGGTGATCCAATGAATGAAAGATTATCAAAAGCTACTGCAAAAGCTTTGCGTGCAAGAATTGCATTATTTGCTGGTGGATATTCATTACGTGGTGCAGCAGGTGCTGCATTAGGCACAATGAAAAGAAGAGATGATTATTTAATATACTATCAAATTGCAAAAAAAGAATGTGCAGATATTATGTTAAATGGTAGTCATAAATTAAATCCTGACTATAAAAATTTATGGAAAGAACAAGTAGGAAAACGTGCAGTTGTTGATCCTGAAAATGAGTTATTATTTCAAGTAACGGGAATTGGTGGAACAGGTAATGGAGATACTAAATTGGGTTATTACAATGGACCTAAATTAGATGGTGCAGGTAATGCAAGTTATATTATGTTACCAACTTACTTCTATGCTTTTGATTCTATGGATATGAGAAGAGATGTAACCTGTGCTCCTTATAACGCTGCAAGTAACCTAGTTAAAACAGGTTTAAGTATTACAGCAATGAATGACGGCAAATATAGAAGAGATTGGAGTAATAACTTGGCTGCGTCAACTTTACAATGGTTTGGTGGAAAATGGCAAGTCATTCGTTATGCAGATGTATTGCTAATGTATGCCGAAGCTGAGAATGAATTGAATGGACCAACTGCAAGTGCTTATGACGCATTTAATCAAGTAAGAAGAAGAGGATTTGGCAAACCAATAACAACAGCAGACCCAACAGTTGATTTGCCTACAGGCTTAAGTAAACCAGATTTTTTCGCAGCATTAGTTAAAGAACGTTCTTTTGAATTTGGTGGAGAAGGGATTAGAAAATTTGATTTAATAAGATGGAATTTATTGGCAACAAAACTTGCTGAAACAAAACAGAAATTATTGGATATGGCTAATAAAGTAGCACCTTATGATGTATTGCCAACATCAATGTATTTAATTACTGGCACTACTGCTGATGATAAAACAATGTGGGCTAATTCTTTCTATCAACCTGCTCCATCAACTCCAACTGGTACAACAAAAGTTACTTGGATTGGCACTGGAGTAAATACAACCAGTTTAGCAAGATTTGCAACAGGGTTTACTTCTGGAAAATCAGAATTATTCCCAATACCACAGGCTGCAATTAGTTCAAATAGTAGTTTAACCCAAAATCCAGGCTACTAAAAAATTGTAATATATTTTAATAAAAAAGCCCACAATATTGTGGGCTTTTTATTGTTTAATCCAATTTCTTAATAACATTTCTCCACTTGTAGTCATAATACTTTCTGGATGAAATTGAACACTTTCAATATCAAATTGCTTGTGTTTAATAGACATAATATTTCTGTCTTTATCTACACTTGTTATTTGTAAATCTTTACTTAAAGTATTTTCATCAATTACCCAACTATGATAACGCCCAACTTGCATTGGCATTTCTATTTCATTAAATAAGTGAGTGCTACTTTTTGTTAAATAAATATTAGTTGCAATGCCATGAAACACTGTATCTAGGTTTTTAAGTTTTGAGCCAAA
>JAPLER010000198.1 GCA_026391115.1 Bacteroidota bacterium
ACATTATCACTGATATCAGTAGTAACATCTATTGAATAGGCAGTACTTGAACCTCCAAAAGCCCTTGCCCAAACATAATTGCCTGCTGTATCGCATTTAATAATAAAAGCACTTCCACTACCATTGCTGCTTGGCAAAGCCAAATTATTTACACCACTATTCGGGTTAGCATCAAACACTGCAGTAAAATAGCCAGAAAAATAAACACCGTTTTTTGCTACACTCATTCCATAAATAGGAATGCCATCAGCATTTTCAAACTTTTTAACCCAAACAAAATTTCCATTGGAAGTATATTTTGCAACAAAACTTGCACCATTGCTTGATGTTAGGCTATTGGTTGAAGCACTTGGGTCAAAATCGGCTGTGCCATCAAAATCGCCAGCTATATAAATATTATTGTTTGCATCCAATGAAATGCCGTTTACTTCATCGTAACCTGCTCCACCAATTTGTTTAGCAAAAACAAAATTCCCACTAGCATTTAATTTTAAAATAAATAAATCTTGTTGCGTATTTGTAGCAGTTAAATTAAATGTTGATGATGAGCTTGGATCAAAATCAACAGTGCCATTAAAATATCCTGTTGCAATAACATTATTATTAGCATCAACCGAAATACCAGTAATGTAATCGGTGCCAGTGTTTCCAATAGTTTTTGCCCAAACAAAGTTTCCATTGTTATCTAGCTTCACTAAAAACATATCATAGTCTCCCTGCGAAGTAACATTGTTTGTAGCAGCACCAGGGTCTAAATCGGTAGTGCCTAAAAAATTACCTCCTAATAAAAGATTGTTATTATCATCTAGCCTTATAGAAAGGATTTCTGTGTAATTATTACCCCCCAACATTTTTGCCCATAAAAAATTGCCGTTAGCATCATACTTAGCTATATAAGTTGAGTAACTACCGCCAGCAATAGTTAGATTGTATGTTGATGGGCTTGGGTCTAAATCGACAGTTCCAGAAAATATGCCACATACATAAATATTGTTAGAAGCATCTAGAATTAGTTTTTTTGCCATTGAAACACTACTACTGTAAATGTTTTTTACCCATAATAAATTACCATCTTTATCGTGCTTTGCTATATACCCATTTGTACGAATTCCGTTGGGAGTATTTAAAGTAACAGCATTCCCATTTGTTCCGTAAAAATTTGTAGTGTCCACAAAATTTCCAACTGTAATAATATTGCTACTTGCATCTGTTGCCATAGCTAATCCTCGATCGTCATATTTACCACTAAACTTGGTAGCCCAGTTAAAACAAATGGTGTTATCAATGGCTAAGGTTAAGGTAGCAGCACTATCGCAACCTGTGGCATTGGTTAAATGTGCTGTTTGTGTACCTGCAGCATTAAAGGTTAAGCCATTCCAACTAAAAGGTAATTGTGATGAGCAAATACTTAAATTGTTGGTTGATGTACTTGCTGCATAAATACTCAAATTCAAGGTAACAATACTATCGCAACCTGCAGCATTCACAAATGTATCTTTGTAAGCACCAGCAGTAGTTAGTGAAGCACCATTAAAAGTATAACTACTTCCTGGGCATATACTTTGCGAAAAAGAACTTGTTAAAGTATAGCAGCCAGGGTAATATTCATAAGCTCCCATATCGAAAGTGCCTTTACGGGCAAAACCAGTAATATCGGTAGTAGGGGTAGTAATAGCAGTGCTGCCAGTATTAATAGCTGGGCTTGTAGCTTGTAATCTATAGCCATCATCACCCGTTCCAAAAATATTATCTCCACCATCAATATCATTAATGTTTGTAAACAAAGGGTCAGCAGTAGAACAAGCAGTAAATTGTGCATTGTTAGTGCCACTTGCATTTTTAACAATAGAATTTACAACAGATAATGCAAAGCCTAAACCATCGTTAATAGCATATTTATAAATCTCTTCTCTGTAAGACGGGTCGGTGGAATTATTAGGTGTAGTATTATCCCAAAAAATGCAATTAGTAATAGGGCCAAAAGTACCTGCTGCATAATACACACCACCACCTAAAGAATTTGTACCTGTTGCTTGATTACTATTAAAAGTACAATTGGTTAATTTTAAAGGGCTATTTGCATCGCCGTAACAATATATAGCACCACCTTGCTCGGTTGCAGTGTTTTTTGCAAATACAGCGTTAGTTATGGTAGTGTTTGCAGCTGCGTTGTAGATAGCACCTCCATATCCAGCTGTTGATTTATTATTATAAAAAAACACATTGGTACAAGTAAGTGTTGCACTACTGTTATACAATGCAGCACCCTCACGTGCTAAATTGTTTTTAAACACACAATTATTAATGGCTACAGTAGCAATATGGTTAGCCATTCCAGCTCCATCATAGGTAGCAGTATTATTAGTAAAAGTACAATTATTGACAGTTAAAGAAGAATATTCAACAGCAATACCAGCTCCAAAATTTCTTGAAAAAACTCTATTAGTTGCTACATAAATAGAACCATTAGGATTGCCATTACCATCGGCATTGGCTTTGGTAATAATAAAGCCATCAACCCAGGTTGATGCTGAAGTAGCGGCAGAAATTAAGACGTGATAACAATTGTCTGTGCTATCGTTTGGTGTTCCAATATCACCACTTAATATAGTATTATTGGTTCGCCAGTTTCTTTGGTTAAGGTTAGTTTCGTTTCCTGCAAACCCCCCATATATTTTTATTCCATCTCTTAAATAAAATGTTTTATCTCTATTGGTAGTAGCATTACTCGGTATTTACTGTGTAGGAATAACAGTGGGGTAATAAGTGCCAGCTTTTACCCAAATTTGGTCGCCACTTGTGGCTGCATCTATGGCGTTTTGCAAATCTTTTTTTGCAGATGACCAAGTAGTGCCAGCACCTATGTTATCAGCTTTTGCTACATCTACATAATAGGTGGTTTGTGCTTGTACATTAAATGTAATAAATAACAATACTGTTATTACAATACTGTTAATGTGCTTTTGTAAAAATGAGGATTGCATAATATATCAATTTTGTGATTTTAAATTTTAAAAAATAAAGAACAAGAGCGAAAAGCTTAGGCTTTATAACGCTCTTGTCTTTCTTCTGCCCTCTAAGGCAAAAAAAACATTTACTGACAATTTTAAATAAATGAGTTTTATATGTGACACCAACAATTTGATAAGTGCAGCTAACAACACAACAAACAACTTATAATCCACTTACAATATTTCCAAATTGCCACACATCTTCAAAACTATTGTACAATGGCACGGGTGCTATGCGTGTTACATTGGGCTCTCGCCAATCTGTTATTACTCCTTTCTTAGTCAAAGCATCAAACATCTGTTTGCCATTGCTATCTGTAAGCAATGAAATTTGGCAACCATGTTCAGCTTCATTGCGTGGTGTAATGATTTCAAAAACTTGTTTGGCTTTATTTACTTCATCTACCACATACCACAAATAAGCATTTAGTAATTTACGCTTGGTATGCAATCTATCCATTCCTGCTTCTTCAACAATATCTAAAGCAGCTTTATGTGCAGCCATACTTAAAATAGGTGCATTGCTTAATTGCCAACCTTCGGCAGTTGGTATGGCTTTAAAGCCTCTATCCATTTTAAAACGAGTTTCTTTTTCGTAACCCCACCAACCAGCAAATCTTTGCAAGTCAGTATTAGTAGCATGCTTTTCGTGAATATACACACCAGCTACACCACCAGGTCCACTATTCAAATATTTATAACTACACCAGCAAGCAAAGTCAACTTCCCAATCGTGTAAATGCAATTCAATATTGCCAGCAGCGTGTGCTAAATCGAAGCCACATAACACACCAACTTTATGTGCAGCAGCAGTAATGGATTTAATATCAAACACTTGTCCAGTATAGTAATTTACACCACCAAATAGTACCAATGCCAAACTATCTTTATGTTGTTCTATAGCTTGTAAAATATCTTCGGTTCTAATATTGTATTCCCCTTCTCTTGGTGCAACTTCTATAACTGCATCATCATAATCAAAGCCATGAAACTTTACCTGACTTTCTAGTGCATATTGGTCGCTTGGAAATGCCTTTGCTTCGCAAATAATTTTATATTTTACTTTGGTGGGTTGATAAAAACTAACCATTAACAGATGCAGATTAACAGTCAATTGGTTCATTACCACAACTTCATTGGGCAAACAACCTACAACTTTTGATAATTGATTTGGAAAAATTTCATGATAAGGCATCCAAGGATGACGTGCATGAAAATGTCCTTCAACACCAAGACTAGCCCAGTCTTCTAATTCATTTAAAACATAATCCTGCGTAGCTTTTGGCTGCAAGCCCAATGAATTACCAGTAAAATAAATAGCTTCTTTTCCATACATCATTGGTATGTAAAAACTTTCTCTAAACTGTTTTAATTCATCGTCTGCATCAAGTTGTTGTGCAAAAGCAATTGTGTTTTGAAAATTCATTGTATGATTTTATGTAACCATTGCACTAAGGCAACAGTTGTTTTGTTAAATATTTGCAAAATGCAAGTATAGCGTATTTGCATTTTGAAGTTGATGAAGCCTAAATAATTTGTTAAAAAAATCAACAGTTTGCTTTTACAACAGCTTAACAACTATTTTTACCGCCATTATATTATTATGAAGATTATTTTTTCTATTGGTTTATTGTTTATTTCAATTATTTCTATTGCTCAACCCAAAAAAGTTATAGCAGATAAAATAGTTGCACAAGTTGGCAATAAAATTATTTTACGTAGCGATATTTTTAATGCTATAAGTGATTATAAACGTCAGGGACAAGAAGCTAGTTTACCACCAAATCCAGAATGTGCTTTTTTGGAAGGTCAATTAATACAAAAAGCTTTGGTACTGCAAGCAGAAAAAGATTCTTTACCAGTAAGTGAAGAAGAAGTTGAGGCTGCTATTGATAATCAAATTCGTGCTTTTATTAGAGAATATGGCTCTCAGCAAGTACTTGAAGAAGTTGCTGGCAAATCAATTTTTCAAATTAAAGAAGATTTTAAGCAAACATTTAAAGATCGTAAATTGTCTGATGCAATGCGTGCTAAAATTATAGAAAACATTAAAGTGACTCCAAATGAAGTAAGGGCATTTTACAATAAAATTCCAAAAGATAGTTTGGCATATTACGAAAGCGAGTTAGAGCTTTTACAAATTATTGCCATACCAAAGGCCAATAAAGACGTTGACGATTATATTATGAAACAATTGTATGAATATAAACGTCAGGTAGAAAGTGGATCTAAAAGATTTGACCAGCTTGCCAAAATTTATACAGATGACCCAGGTAGTAAAGAAACTGGTGGACAATACAATATAAACAGAGGTGATAAATTTTGGGATCCTACATTTTTATCTACTTGTTTTAAATTAAAAGAAGGTCAAATTTCAAATGTAATTAAATCTAAATTTGGTTATCATATCATTCAATTGGTAAGTCGTAGTGGAGACGATGCAGTGGTAAGACACATTTTAAAAATACCACCAATTACTGAAGAAGAAATTAAATTATCTATTGCTAAATTAGATTCTATTAAAGAACAATTAAAACGTAAAGAATATGATTTTGGATTTGCTGTAAGTAAATTTAGTGATGATGAAAATAGTAAAACAGTTGGAGGACAAATTAGTGGTAGAGATGGTAGTGGCTTTATTACAATTGATCAGCTAGATAAAGAAATGGTTGCCTTAATTAAAGATGTAAAACCTGGAGATTATGCAACGCCCCAAGTATTTACAGACGAAAGAGGTCAGAAAAAAGTGAGATTGATTTACTACAAATCTAGAACCAATCCACATATAGAAAATGTGAAAGATGATTACAGTAAATTATCATTAAGATTAATTGAAGAAAAGAAACAACAAAAATTGGAAACTTGGATTAAAGAGCATTTACCATATTACTACATTACAATTGATAGTGAATTTAAAGATTGTAAAAGCTTAGCAGAGTGGTTGAAATATGCTAAGAAAAACTAGGTTCTCCTAAAGGATTACATCGTATTATTTGGCACGATATTTCTCTTACAGTAATAAAAAAAAATTATGAATAAGGTGATTACATTTTTTGGGTTACTTCTTTTTATATCAATTAAACTTAATGCACAACAAAGAACTGTAGCTGAATGTACTGTAAATTATACAATTTCAACAGATAGTGCAAATTCATCTATGAAAGGTTCTACAAAAACAGTTTATATTAAAGGAAATGATGTAAGAATAGATGTAACTAGTACTGCATTTAATCAAACAACATTTTATGATAAAGCTAGTGGCAACGCTGTGGTTTTAAGAGAAATTGGTAGCAATAAAATAATGACCAAGTTAAGTAAAACACAATGGATTGAAAAGAATAATAAGTTTGAAAATGCAACAGTTGATATAGTTGGTGATACTAAAATCATTTTAGGTTATGAGTGTAAGAAAGCTACTATCAAAGCAAAAGACAACTCTAGTATGACTGTGTTTTATGCCACAGCAATTGTTCCTTCTGTAAAAGAATTTGAATATCAGTTTAAAGATGTTCCAGGATTTGTATTAGAATATGAAATAGTGGAAGCTGGAAAAAATATTAAATACACAAAATCAAAAATTAATTTAAGCCCAGTATCATCTAGCAAATTTGACGTTCCAACAAGTGGTTATAGATTATTAAACTAATTAGTTGACTTAGTTATTAGGAGAAGGTGTTTTGAACTTAGGCACTTTGAAAGTGTATTTGAATGGAATAATATAAGTTGTATTACCATTTCCAAATTGTAGCAAAGAGTTAGCAGATTGGTTATTGTTTGGGTTTAAAGAAAATCCACTTTTTAAACGCAAATTAGCTTTTGAAAAAGAAACTGAAA
Organism: Bacteroidota bacterium; assembly: GCA_026391115.1. Classification (GTDB taxonomy): domain Bacteria; phylum Bacteroidota; class Bacteroidia; order Chitinophagales; family Chitinophagaceae; genus CAIVPM01. The sequence goes on from JAPLER010000198.1 coordinate 6,846, forward strand.
AAGACTTCTTAGAATAACTACTCAAATTTTTCAAAGAGTATTTATTTGATTTTGCTTTTTCATCAACTGTTCCAGAAAGAGATAAAGATGCAAATGCAAAAGGCACTACCATAACAGATAGTAGGCTTGATACAATTACTTTTTTTATGTGACTCTTCTTTAACATTTGCAACGAAAATATAACTTTTTGTTAAAAATCAAAAAAAATATTTTTATGTGTATAAAACTTGTGGATTGAATAAGTTTTTCATACTGCACATTTGTTTCTTAAATTTCATACTTTTAGTAAAATTTTTTATATGCAGCAAAATCCATTTTACCACGGAAAAGAAGATATGCAGCAACTGCTTTTAGATTATCAAAATTTAAAAGTTGGACGAAAACATAATTTTATTGACGAAGAGTCATTTATTTCAATCATTGACTTTTACGACGAAAACGAAAACCTTACAGAAGCCTTTACTGCAGCCAATATTGCACTTGAACAATATCCTTACAGTGCAGAACTAATGTTTAGAAAAGCAGATATTTTAATTTCAAAGAAAAAGTATAACGAAGCACTAGATTTATTAGATACCGCTAGCATTTACGATGCAAATAACATTAGCTTATACATTTTAAAAACTGATGCTTTTTTAGCTTTAGACAGACAACAAGAAGCTATAGAACTTTTAGTGGCTGCTTTGCAACTTTTTGATGGAGAAGAAAAAATAGATCTTTTATTTGACCTTGCAGATGTTTATGATGACTATGAACAATTTGATAAAATATTCGATTGTCTGTTGTTGATATTAGAACAAGACCCCAATAACGAAGAAGCACTTTACAAAATTTGTTTTTGGACTGACTTTACTGGAAGATTTGAAGAAAGTATAAAAATTCATCATAAAATTATTGACGAATTTCCATACAATGAAATAGCATGGTTTAATTTAGGCACAGCATTTCAGGGCTTAAAACTTTATGAAAAATCTGTTGATGCCTACCTTTATGCAGTAGCTATTAACGATAAATTTGATTACGCATATAGAAATATGGGCGATGCTTATTTGCGTTTACGCAAGTATAAAGATGCAATTGAAAGTTTAGAGAAAGTTTTAGAATTAACCAAACCAGAAGAGGTAATTTATGAAGCTATTGCTCACTGTTATCAAAAATTAGGGAATACTGCACAAGCAAGATTTCACTACAAAAAAGCTGTTCACTTAAGTAATAATGATGCTAAATTGATTTACAAATTGGCTACAACTTATATGCAAGAGGGTTTGTGGCAAATGGCAATTAAACATTTAGAAAATGCTTGGTTAATTAGTAAGAATAACAAAGACATTAACTTGGCTTTGGGCGAGTGTAAAATGCAGCAACAAAAGTTTAGTGAAGCAATAGTTTACTTTGGAAATATTGTATTAAATAAACCCACAAGCACTGTTGGCTGGGAGGCTGTTATTAAATGTTTAATGGCTGGTAAAAATTATAAAGAAGCAGAAGAAAAATGTTTGTTGGCAATGTATCACACGCAAAGCAAGCCGGTTTTTTATTTTTATTATGCATCAGTTTTATTTGCCAAAAAGAAAAACAAAGAAGCACTGCTACAATTAGAAACAGCTTTAAAAATTGCCCCAAAGCTATTGAATAAATTTTTAAACCTAAATTCTGATATATTACAAAACTCTAAAGTAGTTGAGTTAATTTCTAAATACAAAAAAATAAAGAGAAAATAGTTTGCTATTGTATTACAAGTTTGTTAAAACAATTTTACTTTAGTCACAACTACTACATTTGCTTAATGATTCTTCCTTCATCTTTACTACAAAATGCTGTTGATTCTTTTGCTCAACTTCCTGGCATTGGAAAAAAAACTGCATTGCGTTTAGTACTGCATTTATTAAAACAAGACACCCCCGAGGTAGAACATTTTAGCGAAACAATTTCTAAAATGAGAAGAGAGATTGTATTTTGCAAAAGATGCCACAACATTAGTGACAACAGTACTTGTAGCACTTGTAGTAACAAACTTCGGAATCAAAAACTAATTTGTGTAGTAGAGAATATTAGAGATGTAATTGCTATTGAAAACACACAACAATTCAATGGTACTTTTCACGTTTTGGGAGGCATTATTTCTCCACTTGACGGTGTTGGACCAAATGATTTAAACATTGATTCACTTGTTGAAAGAGTAGCAACTGAAGAAGTCGAAGAACTAATTTTTGCCTTAAACCCAAACATACAAGGCGATACAACAATTTACTATATACAAAAAAAGTTACAAGGCAAAAACTGTAAAGTAACTACTATTGCTCGTGGTATTGCATTTGGTGGCGAACTTGAATTTGCTGATGAAATGACTTTGGCAAAAAGTTTAACAAACAGACTGCCAGTGCAGCAATATGTAAAATAAATATTTAACAACAAATTATTAAAAATGAAGAAGATTTTAAAGTATGTTCTTATTCTTGGAATTATTGGTGCCGTTTGTGGATGGTTATTTGGCTTTTATTTACCAACAAAACCTTGGTACAATGATATGAAAGCAAAAAAAGGAGAAGCTATGACAGCAGACTCTCTTGCTCAAGCATTTAAAACAAATGAACAAATTGCAAATACAAATTTTAACTTAAAAGTATTTGATGTAACAGGTGAAGTAAAAGATTCTAAAATTGAAAATGGCAAAACAACAGTTACGCTTAAAACTACTGACAGCACAATTTTTGTTTATTTCGCTTTAAGAGACAGCGTTGAATTGTTGCCAATTGCAAAAACTATCACACTTAAAGGCAAATGCACAGGTTATTTAAATGATGGATTTGAAGGTAATGTGCAGTTTATAGATGGAGTAGTCAATAAAAAATAATCTACAAATCATAGTTTACAAGAAAAGCAGTTATTAAATAACTGCTTTTCTTATTTTA
>JAPLER010000006.1 GCA_026391115.1 Bacteroidota bacterium
ATGTTAGTGCTTGTTGTAATATTTTTTTCATTGTTCAACATTTAAAATTCTAAATTTATCATTCAACATTATTCGTTATTCCCACTCAATTGTTGCAGGTGGCTTGTTACTGATATCATACACCACCCTGTTTATATTTTTCACTTCGTTAATAATTCTTGTTGAAACCATTTCTAAAAAACTAAATGGTAAATGAGAGAAGCTTGCTGTCATAAAATCTGTTGTATCAACACATCTTATAGCAACAGTAAATTCATAAGTCCTTTCATCGCCCATAACGCCCACAGTTTTTACAGGAAGCAACACCACAAAGGCTTGAGAACTTTTGTAATAGTAATTATGTTTAACTAATTCTGTTATAAAAATGTTATCAGCTTGTTGTAAAATATTAATTTTTTCTTGGGTGATATCTCCTAAAATTCTAACAGCCAATCCTGGCCCAGGAAATGGATGGCGATATACTAACTCTTTATCAATACCTAATTCAACGCCAATTTTTCTTACTTCATCTTTAAACAAGTCTCTTAATGGTTCTACTAATTCAAAATTCAAATTTTTGGGTAAGCCACCAACATTGTGGTGTGTTTTAATAGTAACACTATTGCCGTTGTGAGAGGATGATTCAATAACATCAGGATAAATAGTACCTTGTGCCAAATACTTGATTCCATTGAGTTTCTTTGCTTCTTTAGCAAAAATATCTATAAATAATTTGCCAATAATTTTTCTTTTTTCTTCGGGATTACTAACACCTTTTAATGCTTTGATAAAAAGTTGTGAGGCATCTGCATAAACAATATTTAATTTCAAATGTTTGCCATAAACCTTTAAAACATTCTCTGCTTCATTTAATCTTAATAATCCATTATTAACAAAAATGCAGGTCAGATTTTTACCAATAGCTTTTTGTAAAAGGATGGCAGCAACTGTAGAATCCACACCACCACTCAATCCTATCACCACTTTATTATTACCAACTTGTTTTTTTAGTGTCTCAATTTTTTGAGCTACATTATTTTTTACAGTCCAATCTTTTTTTGCTTTGCAAATGTTGAACAAAAAGTTTTTTAATATTTTATTCCCTTCTTGTGAATGTGATACCTCTGGATGAAATTGAATAGCATAAATATTGGCAGATTGATTTTCTATTGCTGCAATACAATTGCCACTTGTTGCAATGGTTTCAAATTTTTTGGGCAATTGTTTTACTTCATCAAAGTGGCTCATCCAAACAGTTGAAGAAATTTTTACTTTGGAAAAAAGCTTTGAGTCCTGTTGTGTAACTTCCAAATTAGCTTTACCATATTCACCACTACTTCCTTTAGAAACCTTTCCACCAAACATTTTGGCTATCAATTGCATTCCATAACAAACACCTAATATAGGAATGTTCAACTCAAACATTTTTTTATCAACCAACACAGCATCTTTTGCATTTACACTTTTAGGACCACCAGAAAGTATAATACCAAGAGGCTTATGTTCTATAATTTTTTCAATAGAAATATTGTTAGGATATATCTCTGCATAAACTCCTAAATCTCTAACACGCCTTGCTATAAGTTGTGTGTATTGAGAACCAAAATCTAATATGATTATTTTTTGCATAAATTATTTACTACATTTTTCCAATATCTTTTCTATAATACATCCCATCAAACTCAATATTCTCGATTGTTTTGTAGCATTTATCAATTGCCTCAGTTAAAGTATTAGCTTTGCATACCACATTCAAAACCCTTCCTCCATTTGTATAATACTTACCATCAATATACTTAGCACCAGCAAGTACAACATTATTTTTTATTTGGCTAATTCCATTAATTAATTTATTCACTTCGTACTCATTTGGATAACCTTTACTTGCCACAACCACACAAGAACTGCTTTCATTTTTCCATTGCAAGTTTAATTCCTTTCCATCAATAGCATCATTAATAACTTCTATAAAGTTTGACTGCATTAAAGGTAAAACGGCTTGTGTTTCTGGGTCTCCCATTCGCAAATTATATTCAAGCAGATAGCATTTGTTATTCACAATCATTAAGCCAAAGAAGATAACACCAGCAAACTGCAAACCTTCTGCAATTATACCTAGCAAAGTAGGTTGCAAAATATTATCAATAAAATCTTGTTCTATTTCTTGTGTGTAAAAAGGGTGTGGAGCTATTGATCCCATTCCTCCAGTATTAGCACCTTTATCACCATCAAATATTTTCTTATGATCTTTAGCAGAAATTAATGGATAGATATTTTTACCATTAAATACAGACAAAACAGATACTTCAAAGCCATTCAAAAATTCTTCAATCACAACTTCGTTACCAGCAGCTCCAAATATTTTTTCATCTAAAATTTGCTGAATAGTTTTTGTAGCTTCCGCAAGATTTTGTGCAATAATAACACCTTTTCCTGCTGCTAAACCAGTAGCTTTTATTACTATTGGAAATTGCTGTGTTGCAACAAAATCAATCGCTTCGGCCGAATTAATAAAGGATTTATGAATAGCAGTTCTTACATTGAATTTATTCATAAAACTTTTTGCAAAAGCCTTATCACCTTCAAGCATTGCTGCGGCTTGATGGGGTCCAAAAATTTTTAAGTCATTCTTTGTGAATTCATCAACAATACCATCAACTAATAATGCCTCACTACCAACAATAGTTATATCAATATTGCTATTTTTTGCAAAATCAACAATATCAATAGTTGTATCAATATTTACATTTGTTCCAAGTTCTTCTGTTCCACCATTTCCTTTTGCAAAAAATAATTCAACATCAGCATTATCCTGTTTCAGTTTAATACCAATTGCGTGTTCACGTCCACCATTTCCTATAATTAATATTTTCATTTATTAATGTTTAAAATGTCTCACACCAGTAAATATCATTGCAATGCCGTGTTCATTTGCTGCTGCAATGGAGTCTTCGTCTTTAATACTGCCACCAGTTTGCATAATTGTCTTAATGCCATATTTAGCAGCCAAATCAACAGTATCTCTCATTGGAAAAAAAGCATCAGAAACAAGCACAGCATCTTTCGCTAAATCACCAGCTTGTTCTAAAGCAATTTTTGCAGAACCTACACGATTCATTTGTCCTGCACCAACACCTAAAGTTCTATTATTATTGCCAATAACAATGGCATTTGACTTAACGTGCTTTACAATTTTCCAAAGAAATAAAGCAGTATCAAAGTCTTGTGTTGTAGGTTGAGATTGGGTTACAACTTTACAATCTTCTTTAGTTACTTTATAATTATCTGCTTCTTGAACCAATAAACCACCAGCAATATTGGCAACTACAAGTTTACTTTTAGTTTTATTATTTGCTAAAGTTAGTAAACGGATATTTTTCTTTTTTGATAACAATTCAAAAGCGTCACTACTGAAAGAAGGTGCAATAATTATTTCTAAAAATATATTTGATAGAAGTTCAGCAGTAGGCAAATCTACCTCAGCGTTAATAGCAACAATACCACCAAAAATGGATGTTTTATCAGCTTCATAGCAATTAGCAAAAGCTTCTAAAACATTTTTGCCAATACCTACTCCACAAGGATTTGAATGTTTAATAGCAACAGCAGCAATCTCGTCAAACTCTTGCAGTAACTGCAATGCAGCATTTGCATCTTGAATATTATTGTATGATAATTCTTTACCGTGAAGTTGTTTTGCATTACCAATACTGTATTCATTTGATATTGGATTTAAATAAAATGCAGCTTGCTGGTGTGGGTTTTCACCATAACGCAAATCTTGCTTTTTCTCATAAGTCAAGGATAAGCTTTCTGGAGATTGTTCTTGTGTTAAATAGCCTGCAATTAAAGTGTCATAGTTTGATGTATGTCTAAAAACCTTTGCTGCTAAGGCTTTACGATCTTCGTTAGTTAATTCTTTTTTCTCCCATAAATCAATTGTAGTCAGATAATCATTAGCATCACATAAGACAACTACGTCTTCAAAATTCTTAGCTGCTGAACGCAACATTGATGGTCCACCAATATCAATATTTTCTATGCACTCTTCAAATTCAACATTTGGTTTTGTAATGGTTTCTTTAAAAGGATAAAGATTTACAACAACGAAATCAATTCTTTCAATGTTGTTTTCAGTCATTTGTTTTTGATGTGATTCCAAACTTGATTTTCCAAGCAAGCCACCGTGAACATTAGGATGTAGCGTTTTTACTCTTCCATCTAAGATTTCAGGAAAACCAGTTATTGCAGAAATATTTTTTACGGGCAAACCAGCAGCTTCAATAGCTTTTTGTGTACCACCTGTTGAAATTAATTCAACACCATTATTGTTTAGCCTGGTTGCTAACTCAATTAAATTGTTTTTATCCGAAACGCTAAGTAATGCTCTCATTTAGTTAATTAGTTTTTGTAAAGTAGTTACATAAAGTTTATGTTCAACATTATGAACCATTGCTTCTATTTCTTCTATTGGTAAGTTTAAGTCTTCAATTGTGATTTTTTCTTGTTCAATAATTTCTCCAGTATCCATTCCAGCATCAACATAATGAATAGTAACACCAAGTTCATTATCATTGTTATCTATGGCTTGCTTGATTGCATTTAGTCCTTTATACTTTGGCAATAATGAAGGATGAATATTGATAATTTTTTTTGGGTAAGCAGTTAATAAAACTGTTCCAATCAATCTCATATAACCAGCTAAAACAATCCAGTCAATATTTAATAGTTCAAGTGATTTTAAAATTTCAGTTTCATAAGAAGCTTTATCAGTAAAAACTTTCGGCTTAAAGACTTTACAATTAATATTATCTTTTTCTGCTCTTTTAATTACAAAAGCATTTGGATTATCTGTGATAATAATAGCAACATCAGCGTTGATAATACCTTTCTTGCAAGCATCAATTATTGCTTGTGCATTGCTGCCATTTCCAGAGGCGAATATTGCTAGTTGAGTTTTCAATTATAAATTAAACGTTAAAAATCAAACCCATTAATTAAACTATTTCTATTAAACCTGTATTTGTCACTTCTCCAATTACTTGTGTTGTATGGAATTTATTCAGTATCTCCAAAGCTTTACTTACATTGTCTTTTGTAAGAACGATCATAAAACCAATACCCATATTAAATACATTGAAAATTTCTTTTTCTGTAATATGTCCTGTCTCTTGTAAGAAATTATAAATTATAGGTTTTTGCCAACTTGATGCATTAAAAGATGCTCCTAATTGTTTATTGTGCACAAACATTCTTGGTACATTTTCATAAAATCCACCACCAGTAATATGACACATTCCTTTAACAGTAATGGTTTCAAGTAATTCTAAAATTGCTTTTACATAAATAGTTGTTGGCGTTAATAAAACATTCCCTAAAGTTTCTGTAAAATGTGTGTCATAAGTTCTATTCAAATCAAGATTATTATCAGTAATAATTTTTCTTACTAATGAAAAGCCATTGCTATGAACGCCACTTGAACTCAATCCAATAATTACATCTCCTTCACTAATATTTTCTCCAGTAATTAATTTAGATTTTTCAACAACCCCAACGCAAAACCCAGCAACATCATACTCTCCATCGTTATACATAGAAGGCATTTCAGCAGTTTCGCCACCAATTAATGCACAGTTACTTTGGACACAACCATCTGCAATTCCTTTAACAATTTGCTCAATTTGTGCAGGATAATTTTTACCAACAGCCAAATAATCTAAAAAATATAAAGGTGCAGCTCCTTGAACAACCACATCATTTACACACATTGCCACACAATCAACACCAATAGTATCGTGTTGATTCATTTCAAAAGCAAGTTTCAATTTAGTACCAACACCATCTGTTCCAGAAACTAAAATAGGTTCTTTAATGCCAAGACTTGACAAATCAAAATTGCCTCCAAATGCACCAATACTACCCATTACACCTTTTCTAAAAGTACGTTGTGTATGTTTCTTAATTCTTTCAACAGATTCGTAACCTGCTTCTAAATCAACACCTGATTGTTTATATAAATCCATCATAATTCGTTTAACATTTTTCTTGAAAAGCCAACATATTATCAAATAATTCTGTTGGATAATTGCCTGTAAAACAAGCAACACATTGCCCTCTTAATTTGCCTTCATAATTTCTTGAAACTGCTTCTATCATTGATTCTACACTCAAAAATGCAAGACTATCAACATTCATATATTCTCTCATTTCTTCCAATGTTTTCCCTGCTGCTAATAGCTCTTCTTTTGTTGAAGTATTGATGCCATAAAAACAAGGAGAAATAATTGGTGGTGCTGCACTTCTAAAATGAACTTCTTTGGCACCAGCATCTCTTAATAGCTTAACAATTTTTTTACTTGTTGTTCCTCTTACAATTGAATCATCAACAACAATCACTCTTTTTCCCTCAATCAAATGCTTTACTACAGAGAGTTTTAAGCGAACAGCATTATCTCTCAATTCTTGTGTTGGTTGTATAAACGATCGCCCGATATATCTATTTTTTATCAAACCTCTTTCAACAGCAATACCACTTCTTCTACCCATTCCCATTGCTACTAATGAGCCAGATTCTGGAACCCCTATAATTACATCTGCTTCAACAGGTGAATCATCCCAAAGTTTTTCACCCATTCTTCTTCTTGCATTATAAACACTCACATCATCAATAATACTATTAGGTTGAGCAAAGTATAAATATTCCATAGAACACTTTGCAGGTTTGGGTTCTGCAAATTCATAAGACACAATTCCAGTAGTTGAAATTTCTACAATTTCACCAGCTTTAATATCTCTAATAAATTTTGCACCAACAACATCTAAAGCACAGGTTTCAGAAGCAACAACATAACTACCATTTTCTGTTTGCCCTAAAGAAAGGGGACGAAAACCATAAGCATCAACAACTGCATACAATGCTTTCTCTGTTAAAATAACAAAAGAAAAAGCACCAACAACTTGCGAGACAGCTTCAGTAATTTGTTCTAAATCTGTTTTTGCTTTGCTATGTCTTATTAAATGTGCAACTACTTCTGTATCGCTTGTTGATTGAAAAATAGAGCCTTTGTTTTCTAATGAAAGCCTTAACTGTTGTGCGTTTACAAGGTTTCCATTATGAGCAATTGCAAAATATCCTTCATTGCTATGAATTAAAAATGGTTGAACATTTGCAAATGAATTTCCACCAGCAGTTGAGTATCTTACATGTCCAATTGCATTGTTTGAATTGAATCTCAATTGCTCCATAATCTTTTCAGGAAAGGCATCTGCTACTAAACCTAAAGCTCTATGTCCCCATAATTTTTTTCCATCAGATACAATTATACCAGCACCTTCTTGGCCTCTATGCTGCAAAGCATTCAAGCCAAAATAAGTAAGTGTTGCTGCATCAGTATTATTAAAAATACCAAACACTCCACACTCTTCTCTTAAACTATCTGATTCTAATTCTTTAAGCATATTTGTTTTATCTATAAAAAATAATCAACCCCATTTTTAAAAATGTTGTGATAAGCAATGTTTGGAATATTTTTAAATCTCCCTTCTTTAAATCTTTCAGGATGAGCCATTCTACCAAATATTTTTCCATCCTCACTTAACAAACCTTCAACAGCAGCAAGGCTTCCATTAGGATTGAAAGGAAAAACATTTGTTGAGTTTCCACTCAAATCGACATATTGAGTTGCAACTTGGTTTTGCTGAATCAACTGTTGCAAAGTTTCATCACAAGCATAAAATTTTCCTTCACCGTGAGATACAGGAATTGTAAACATTTCATCTTTCATTCCTTGCAACCAAGGGCTATTATCATTCACTACTTTGATATCCACCATTTGTGAAACGTGTCTTCCAATATCATTGAAAGTAAGCGTTGGCGATAGTTCTGTACGATTTTGAATTTTACCATAAGGCAATAATCCGCTTTTAATGAGTGCTTGAAAACCATTACAAACTCCTAATACCAAGCCGCCTTTTTCTAGCAAACTATGAACAGCATCTCTGATATATTTATTATTCAAAACATTCACAATATACTTTGCACAGCCATCTGGTTCATCACCTGCACTAAAACCCCCACTAAACATTAATATCTGAGATTGATGCATTACTGCAACAATTTTTTCAATGGATTGCTCAATCAAAGCTTCATTCAAAGTATTGAAATTGATTGTCTCAACAATCGCTCTTTCAGTTTCAAAAGCGTGTTTGGTTTCAAATTCACAATTTGTGCCATTAAAAACTGGCATCAAAACTCTTGGCTTTCCAAAACCAATATTGACAATGGTTTTAGAAGAAACATTTATTGAAGGAATGTTAACAGTATTTACTTTAGTTGATGTAGGAAATAAACTTTCAAATGTGTTTGTCCAATATTGTATTGCTTCTTCAATCTCTATAACAACATTGTTTATTTTTAATTGCTTAGAACTATTTGTTTTCCCAAGTAAGATAAATTCATTATTTAAATCATCATTACTTTCAAACACAATGCTACCAAGCATTACATCAAATAAATCTTGATTGGTTTCAATGTCAATTCCAATTTTATTTCCAAAACTCATTTGTGCAATTGTTGCTGCAACACCACCATCTTTAATGTGTTTGGCTGCGACAATTTTTTTGTCTTTAATAAGTTGATAAATTTTATTCCATTTACTTTTCAATAAGTCCCAATTCGGAATTTGTTTTTCATCAGCATCAACTTTATATAAATAAATATTACTGCCAATATTTTTAAATTCTGTAGAAATGATGTTTTCACTTTTTTCAGTAGCAATAGCAAAACTTACAAATGTTGTTGGCACATTCAATTCATTAAAACTTCCACTCATACTATCCTTACCACCAATAGCAGCAATACCAAGCTGATACTGTGTTTCAAAAGCACCTAACAAACAAGATAATGGTTTGCCCCACTTAGTTGCATCATCTTTTAAACGTTCAAAATATTCCTGAAAAGTTAAATAACATTTTGAATAATCTGCTCCAGCAGCAACCAATTTGCTAATTGATTCTATGATAGCATACATTGCACCAACATAAGTATTGGCAGTTGTAAATTCAGGATGATAGCCCCAAGCAGCAAGACTTACAACATTTGTTGTATAACTATTATCACAAATAAAATGTGCTGAAACATCACTTGGTGTTAACTGATATTTACCACCAAATGGCATTAAACAAGTTGTACCAAGTACAGTACTATCAAAGTGTTCAACCATTCCCTTTTGGGAAGCAACATGTTTTGATGAAAGTATTTTAAGAAAATTATCTTTATTAAACGTTGTTGAATTATTTAAAACATTTCTTGAAAGTTGAATACCTGCATTGACTTTTTTTGATGCTCCATTTGTATCAAGAAAACTTCTTTTCAAATTAACTATTTCTTCCCCATTCCAATTCATTCTTAACACACCATCATTAGTTACAACTGCTATTGGAGTTGCTAATACATTTTCTTGCAAAGCTTTAGCAATAAACAGTTCTACATTTTCTTTCGCAATCACCACTGCCATTCTTTCTTGTGATTCACTCAATGCAATTTCAGTTCCATTTAAACCTTCATATTTTAAAGGAACTTTATTCAAATCAATACTAATGCTATCTGCAATTTCACCAATAGCAACACACACACCGCCTGCACCAAAGTCATTACATTTTTTAATCAATTTGGTAACATCCGGCTTTCTAAATAATGTTTGAATTTTTCTTTCAGTTAGTGCATTTCCTTTTTGCACTTCTGCTTGCATTGTTGTTAGTGAAACTTCGTTATGTTGTTTTGAAGAACCACTTGCACCACCAATTCCATCACGACCAGTATTACCACCAAGTAACAAAACAACATCACCTTCTGCTGGGTCTAGTTCAACAACATTTTCTTTATTAACTGCAGCTACAACAAAGCCACATTCAAAGCGTTTTGCTTTATAACCATCATCATAAATTTCACTTACCAAACTTGTTGCTAAACCAATTTGATTGCCATAAGAACTATAGCCTAATGCTGCTTCCTTACTAATTTTATGTTGTGGTAATTTGCCTGAAAGTGTTTCAGTTATTGGCTCTAAAGGATTTGCAGAACCGCTTAATCGCATTGCTTGATACACGTAAGAACGACCACTTAATGGATCTCTTATTGCACCACCAATACAAGTGGCAGCACCACCAAATGGCTCGATTTCTGTTGGGTGATTATGTGTTTCATTCTTAAAAAGTAATAACCATTTTTCAGTTTTGTCTTTTACATCTATATCAATTTCAATAGTTGCTGCATTATTTTCTTTGGATTGATGCCAGTCTTTTAAAAACCCTTTTTTATGTAGATATTTTGCAGGCAAAGTTCCCAAATCCATTAATGTGGTTGGCTTATGTTCTCTACCTAATTCTTTTTTGCAAGCTAAATATTTTTGAAATGTCTTTTCAATTTCTATTTTATAATCGCCCTCAATACTAATGTTTTCAAGCTCTGTAAGGAAAGTAGTGTGTCTGCAATGGTCACTCCAATAAGTATCTAATGCTTTAATTTCTGTTTCGGTTGGATTTCGATTTTCTTCAATAAAATATTGCTGAATACATTTTATATCTTCAATGTCAATCGATAAGTTCTGTTCTTTTAAAAACTTTTGCAGCTCAATTTCTGTTAAGCTTGTAAAGTTTTCAAAGATTTTTACTTTCTCTGCTTTTGAAAGATTGGGCTTCTCTAATTGTGTAAGATTTTTTTCCCTGCTATCAACTGGATTTATTAAATATTTCTTGATTTTTTCTAAGTCTTTTTCATCAATATCATCAACACCAATTACCTGTGATGTTTGAATGTAGATATTACTATGATGAAACAATAATTGGCAGCATTGCATTGCAGCATCTGCTCTTGCATCGTACTGACCAGGCAAATATTCAATTGCAAAAATGTTTTGATGTTGTGGTAAACTTGTAAAATGATTTTCTGTTACAATATCGCAAAGCACACTGTTTATTGCTGTTTCAAGTTCTTCTTCTTTTATATTAAAGATGTCGTAAGTAGTGTAAACTTTTGAAGCTGCTTCTATTTGCAATTGTTGTAACTGCTTTTGAAGTTGATTGGTTTTATTATCGAAACCAATTTTTTGTGCTATATAAATTCGTGTGTTCAAAAATTATAATTTAAACACAAGTGGATGATAAAAAATCATTCACTTGTAGTAGTTTATTATTGGTAAACTGTAGAAACGCTCAACCTTATTATGAGCATATACAAGTAGCTTATTCTTCTTAACTAATTCCTAATTTGTCTGCTAAAGCTTGATAAGTTTCTCTCAAAGGAGCAATGTCTCTTCTAAAAACATCTTTATCAAATTTCTGCTTTGTTGTTGAATCCCACAACCTGCAAGTATCTGGTGAAATTTCATCTGCCAATAAAATAATTCCATCTGCAGTTTTGCCAAACTCCAATTTAAAATCTATTAAATCAATATGATGGTTTTCAAAATATTCTTTTAACACGTCATTAATTTGCAGTGCTTTTATTTTAATTACTTTAAGCTCTATAGGTGTTGCCAATTCTAGTATTTCAATATGGTCATCATTTAAAATTGGATCGCCTAGTTCATCATTTTTGTAACATAATTCAATGATGGGTTTTTTCATAATGAACCCTTCTTCTTTACCAATACGTTTTGCCAAAGTACCTGCTGCAACGTTACGTACAATTACTTCAAGTGGAATAATAGTAACTGCAGTAACCAACTGTTCAGTATCAGAAATCTTTTTGATAAAATGGCTTTGTATATTCTTTTCAGCCAACATTGTAAAAAAGAAACTACTAAACAAATTATTCAAAATCCCTTTGCCTTCAATAATGTCTTTTTTAACACCATTAAATGCGGTTGCAGAGTTTTTATATTCAATTCGCAATACATTTTTTGTATCGGTTGAGTAAACTTTTTTTGCTTTGCCTTCGTATAGCATTTCCATTTTATTATAATTATTGATTATTAAAATTAAGTAGTTTTTCAACTTCAATTAAACACTTATCAACACTTTCTCTCAACACATTTATATGTCCCATTTTTCTATCAACTTTTGCTTCTGTTTTGCCATATAAATGTAATTTATTTTTACCCATATTTTCTTGTTTCATCAAGTTAGTATCTTGTCCTAAAACATTCAACATAACAACTGGAGTAAACAATTTTGTATCACTTAAAGACAAATTACAAACAGCTCTTATGTGTTGTTCAAACTGATTAGTTGCACAAGCATTTAATGTATAATGACCCGAATTATGTGGACGAGGAGCTAGTTCATTTACAACAACATCATCGCCACAAACAAACATTTCAATAGCCAATGTTCCAACTAAATTTAAATGCGTTGCTAATTGCAATGCAATATCATTAGCCTTAATAATAATATTATTTGAAACCCTTGCTGGCACGATACTTTGATGCAATATTTGATTTTTATGAATATTCTCAGCTACAGGAAATATTGAAATTTCGCCACTTGCATTTCTACAAACAATTACAGAAATTTCTTTATTAAAATGTATAAAATCTTCTGCTACATATTCAATATTTTCATTGTATTTGCTCACAACAAAATCATTCAACTCATCAGCAGTTTTTATTACATACTGTCCTTTGCCGTCATAACCACCTTGTACAGTTTTAATAATTATATTTCTAACATTTGCTTTATAATCTTCAACAAAAACTTCTAACTCTTTTCTATTGCAAATGCTTTTATAAGCAACTGTTTTTAAACCTGCATCATTAATAGTTTGCTTTTCTAAAATTCTATTTTGTGTTATTCTCAACAACTCACTTGTTTGTGGAAGCTTTGCAGACAGGGCATTTGCCACATTTTGATTCACATTTTCAAACTCATAAGTAATCAAGTCGCAGCTAGTCAATAATTCTTTGGCAGCTTCAACATCATCAAAAGCTGCAACAATTTGTTTATCTGCTACGGCAGCACAAGGGCAATTTGGTGTTGGGTCAAGCACAACAATATTATACCCCATCGTTCGTGCAGCTATTGCCATCATTCTACCAAGTTGACCACCACCTAATATGCCTATTGTTTTAATCATTTATATATAACAAAAAAGACAGGCACACACCTGTCTTTTACTTAACTATTTAATTGTTTATTGCTTTCCAATGCTTCGTGTTCCAATTGCAACTTGTAAGCACTTAACTTTTCTTGCAAGGCTTTACCATCTTGCTGCGTTGCCAAAATTTGTATGGCAAGCAGTGCTGCATTTTTTGCTCCAGCTACACCAATGGCAACTGTTGCTACTGGAACGCCTGCTGGCATTTGCACAATACTCAGCAAACTATCTATACCACTTAAACTTTTACTTTTAATAGGAACACCAATTACTGGTAAAATGGTTTTTGCAGCCACCATTCCTGGTAAATGTGCTGCACCACCTGCTCCTGCTACTATAACTTTCAATCCTTTTGCAACAGCGTCTTCTGCATATTTAAACATTACATCTGGTGTGCGATGTGCAGACACTACTTGTTTTTCATAAGCTACTTCAAATTGGTCAAGCACGGCACAACATTCCTTCATAGTTTCCCAGTCTGAAATGCTCCCCATTATAACACCAATTTTTGCCATAGTTTTATAAAGTGTTGCAAATGTATTGGTGTTGGGTTTTAGTAATACTTAGTTAACATTTGTTTACAATAAGTTAACATTGAAAAAAGGTAGATGTGTTACTACGCTGTATGGAAACAATTGTAGTACGAAAGAAGTTGTAATGCCGATGAACAAAGACAAGCTTTTTACACCATTGAAGATGTAAACTATGCTCAAAGATTATTTGACTTATTTGGTAAAGAACAAGCAGAAACAGAGTTAAACGATTTCTTATCTCAAGATTTTTCCCTTGAAGTGTTGGCGGAATAGGTGTAATAAGAATGATAAGAGCAATCGAATGGAGTGGTTTAATGGAAGGTAACTAAGAAAGTATAACAAAACAGACGAGAAACATCTTGCCTGTTTTTGTATTGTTAACACATTATATACTTGTGTCTCTTCCTGATTTTATTTGACAATATTGGGCTAACAAACACAAGCAAATAACTGCACCACTTGCTACTATAAGAACACTCATAGGTAATTAAAACTATGAATAATGCCTCATAAAAAGCTTCTATAACAACCCATAATGCAATGAGTTTATAGAGTAAATAGGTGCAATGAGCGTCTGATATTTGATTCAAAATAAGGTTGAATTATTATCGCATATATATCAAAAACAATAAAAGATACAGCCACAAAACATCTACAAAATGCCAATAAGTTGCCACAACCTCTACTGGTACTGTATTATAGCTTTTAACCTTACTTACAAATATTTTAATATACATTACTAATAAAGCTATTACACCACCCAATACGTGCAAAGCATGCAAACCAATAATAACCACTAAAAAAGAAGCACCAGGGTTACTGTTTTTACCAATAAACTTAACGCCACTTAAACCCATTATACTAAAACCTTTGTATTGCATTATAGCAAATACAACGCCCAAAAAAGCAGTAATACCCAGCAGTAATCTATAACGTTGCATTTCTCTTGCCTTGATAGATTTTACAGCAAGATGAATGGTAACACTACTTAATATAATAACTGCTGTACTCCACCAAAAAACATTGGGAAGCAATACCCTTATCACATTATCCTGACTCTTCTTTACAACATAGGCACTTGTTAAACCTGCAAACATCATACAGATACTTGCAATAGCTACCCACATTGTAAACTTATGTGGATGTGTGCGACCACCTTGATTATTACTAATTGCTGAACTCATCATATAACAAATTTTAGTTTTACATTTTATCCCACAACAAAGCTAGATACACAATTGGTAAATAGATATAGCTACTAAACATTACCCTGCGAGCAGCTTTTACATCCATATCTTTATATAACCTATAGCATTGCACTACCATAAAAACATTTGCAACAACCAATATCCATAAACCTATGCTTGTTGCCAATGTGGTATCGTTAATAAAGTGATGCTTGCCCGAAATAGCAATGCTGGAAATAAAAGGTAAAATACCAATAGGTATCATTAATACACTGTACATAATGGCTTGTATGGCAGTGTATTTTGTAGGACCTTCTTTGCTAGGCAATAATTTAAAACCCACTTTGGTATAATCTTGATGAGCCACCCAAGCAATTGCCCAAAAATGAGGAAACTGCCAAATAAATTGAATAGCAAAAACAACCAATGCACCTGTCCATCCAATCTGTTCTTCTGGAGTGTAGCCTGCCACCCAGACTATCATACAAGGTAATGCACCCGGAAAAGCACCAACTAATACAGATATAGAGTTGACTTTTTTAAGAGGGGTATAGATGAATGCATATAAAAATAAACTAAAAGCAGATATTAAGGCAGATGCGGGATTGAAAAAATACCACATCATTATACAGCCCACAATGCCAGCAATAGTTGCAAATGTTAAAGCCTCATTCACACTCATTCTGCCAGATGCAACAGGGCGTTTAGCAGTACGTTTCATTTGTGCATCAGTATCTTTTTCTACAGCCTGATTAATGGCATTTGCACTAGCACATACTAGCATACCTGCTACAAAAAGCTCTATTACTTTAACCCATAAAAAGTGAACATTAGGCACCAATAAATAGCAAATAATACAAGTAAATACTACTGTAAAACTTAGTGTAAACTTGCTTAACTCTTTGTAGTCTTTAATCTTTTGCATAAAATTGAAATGCAAAGGAAAGGATAGTTTTAATAAAAAATTGTAATATTCTTTGTTATTTACGGAATGCTACTATATTTGCAACCCATTTGAATATTTAGGTGTTCAATAAAAGGATGGTGCGGTAGCTCAGTTGGTAGAGCAATGGACTGAAAATCCATGTGTCGCCGGTTCAATCCCGGCCCACACCACAAAAACCTCAGCAGCATTGTTGGGGTTTTTTGTTTGGTGAATGGAGAGAGGTGAGTAGTAAGTACACATTAGGGAAATATATGTATAGAAATCAAAAGAAAGAGGCTGCACTAGTGCAGCCTCTTTTGCAATAAACACAACAGTGAACTTCCAAATAAAAAGTGGACAAAATTTTCAAGAGCTTTAAGCTACATTTTTTAAATTGTTATTAAATAATTGATTGTATTCTTTTATGTTTAAATTGTTTAAGTATGAA
>JAPLER010000143.1:0-937 GCA_026391115.1 Bacteroidota bacterium
CTTTTACAAATACAATTTTTGCTCTGTCTGCTTTTGCCATTTGTTCATAAAAGTCAACTAAACTTGGGTAATCACTTGCAGGAAAACGATTAACATTTTGTTCGTAATATCTTACAACTTTGATTGTATTATTTGAGAAAGAATATTCAATTTTATAAACACCAAATTTATTTGTAGTATTAATATTTTTTGGCATCATCTCTAGAGTATAACCATTTGGAATTGTAATTTCAATACTGTCAATATTTTTATATGCACGTCTGTACACTATATCAAAAACCCTTGGTTTGGTGTTGTCTAGTTTCATCTCTTTGGTCAGTAGATTAGGCACTACAAACATTCTTTTACCAGTAATATTGGCATAAGAAGGTGCTGTAATAGCTAGTGTTTCATCTATTACGGGAACTTTAGCTTTTGTTTCTTTATATTCAATTTTATCAATTGAATAAGTAGGTAAATCATAAACTTTATTCAGGTATTTAATCCTTTGTTCTTCATTAAAATCGTTTAAAAGACTATGTTCATCTTCTTGTTCAGTACCAGTTAATTTAGATATTGCATTTAATTTTAATGTCCCCGTTTCATCAATAGCTGCATTAATATTTCTAACAACTTTATTCTCATTAGCTACAAATTTTGGTGTATGAACCACTACCCCTCCATCATCAGTTATCATTAAAGCAGTTCTATTGCCAGTAAATAATCCCATATAGCCAGCACTTGTGGTTTGGCTGGTGCATTCCAACCATATTGTGTCATTTTCCATTGGCACACAAGAAATCATATGATTAAAACAATTAGAAGGAAAATCATCTATTAATCCTTTTGTAACGCCTCGCCCACTTTTTATTAAAACAGGATTTGCCTTAATATTTAGTTCTTTTAATAAGCTTATCATAAAATTGCTCAATGCTTTACAATCGCCATATTTTTTTTC
>JAPLER010000143.1:947-6541 GCA_026391115.1 Bacteroidota bacterium
TTCGGCAACAAAATTTGCAGCCAAAGGTTGCCAACCACCAATGCCTAATTGAATACTAATGTAGCGTGTATTTTTTTGAAGATATTCATACACTGCCTTTACTTTCTCCTCATCAGTTTTAAGTGGGTCGGTAAGTTGATGTATTGCAGTTTTAATTGCATCAGGAATATTATCTCTATCCTTACTCAACACACTCTGAAATTTGCCATATTCTTTCCAGTTATTCATATTGCCACTGTATCCACTAATTGAGAAATTGGTTGGAGCTATCCAAACTGCTGGTGTAATTTCTGACCAACTAGGCGAAAAAGGTTCTTCAACTATAGCTTTGCTAGCATACATTTCCCAAGAGTAATTCATTCTTTTGCCAGTAGTGATAATAGGTTGTTTGGTATAATTAAATTTTCTGTATCTAAGTTGATAATCTATTGGAGTTTCTACAATAAATTTACTCTGTTGCACAGCAATTTTTTCATCTAAAAAAGGCGTCCACTTTGGTAAATAAAAAATACCGTTATACACTTGTTCGTCTTCAAATTCAACTGTGTAGGGGTATGTTGATGAAGAAAATGAAAACGTTTTTACCCGATTATCTGTAGAAAAATTATCGCCATCATCACTGTAATCGTGAATATCTTTTCGCTTTGCAGATTTTATTTTTACTCCAGCAGCATCATATAAAACTCCATCTATATCACTTAAGCTCACTAGTTTATCATACATATTGCCATAAGTTGCATAATGATTCCCTGTTTCATTTAATATTGTAATTGCATATTTATGGTGTACAACAGCTTTATCAATATCTTTTATTTCAACAAATAACTCTTCCTTACGCAATACTGCATTAGCATTTTCTTTTAAAGAATCTGGAATTAAATTAACTGCATACTCTTGAGAAAAACTAGTTAAACAAAATAGACAAAACAAAATTGGCAAGTGCTTCATACACAAAATATTGACAATGCAATTATATGAAATCTAGTTTAAAAATATAAAATACAGTTTGCTTTGAGGATAGCTTATCAGACTAACTCCAATAAAAAACCTCAAAGAATACTTTGAGGTTTTAACTTATATTTTTTTATATGCTTTTGCTTACTTATTCCCAAATTTCTTCTTTACCTTCTACCCATAATTTCACAGCTTCTGTAGTAACACTTTTTGGTCTTTCAAGTGGAAAACTTAATGCACGACTCCAACATAAACTTGATAAAACACCTAATGCTCTACTAACAGCAAAAAGTACAGTATAAAATTCATATTCAACCAAACCATAATGTACTAACAAGGCTCCACTATGAGCATCTACATTTGGCCAAGGGTTTTTTATTTTACCCAATGATTGAAGAATTGGTGGTACTGTTTCGTAAATATTCCAAACAGTTTGACATAACTTATCTTCTGGCATATGTTTTTTACCAAATTCCATTTGTGCAGTAAAACGTGGATCTGTTTTACGCAATACAGCATGTCCATAACCAGGAACTACTTTTCCACTAGAAATAGTATCTTTTACATATTCTTCAATTTGTTCTTTACTAGGTAAATCGGTACCCAATTTTTCTTGCATTTCAAAAATCCACTTAACAACTTCCTGATTTGCTAACCCATGTAAAGGACCTGCTAACCCATTCATACCTGCTGCATAACTCAAATAAGGATCAGCCAATGCACTACCTACAAGATGTGTAGTATGAGCAGAGACATTGCCACCTTCATGATCTGCATGAATAGTCATATATAAACGCATCAACTCTCTAAAACTCTCATCATTATAACCCATCATATGAGCTAAATTACCAGCCCAATCTAATAAGCCATTAGGTTGAATGTGCTCATTATTCTTATATTTTCTTCTATAAACATAAGCTGCAATTCTTGGCAAACGAGCAATTAAATCCATCGCATCATCATAAATAGGATTCCAATAATCTTTTTTATTAATACCTTCTGAATATGCTTTTGAAAAATGACTTTCTGTTTGTAATGCCATTACACCCACAACAAACATTGTCATTGGATGTGTTGATAATGGTAAGGCATCAATCGTATTAAATACATGATTAGGCACATGGCTTCTACGTTGCCAAACACTCGATAAATGATCTGTATCTTCTTGTGTTGGTAAATCGCCAAGCAACATTAAATAAAACAAACCTTCTGGCAATGGCTCACTACCACCTTCTGCTTTGGGCAATTTCTCTTGTAGTTCAGGTATAGAGTACCCTCTAAATCTGATACCATCTTGTGCATCAAGCAAACTAGTTTCTGTAATCATACCAGTTATACCACGCATTCCCTGATAAATTTGAGCAAGTGTTACCTCGCCAATTTTTTTGTTGCCGTGTTCTTTTAGCAAATCCTTGATTTCTGCACTTGCTACGTCTGCTTTAAGCTTAAATGTGTCTTTAATGATACCCATTGATAATGTAGGTTTTATTTATGTTGGAAAGTTGAATATGACTAAAATTGTTAAATAATCAATCGTGTTGCAAATTTGATGTAAAAAAACTACCATCAAAAAATTTTGGGCAAATTCTTTTACGAAATCGTTAACTATTTGGTTTATTCCAAAATAAGTAAACCATTTTACAAGTTTATGAGTGCCTTAAATACAATTAATTTGCAGCAATGCTACAACTACAACATATTGCGTTAACACAATTTAGAAATCATATTGCACAACAATATCATTTTTCTAAAAATATTGTAGGCATTTGTGGCGACAACGGCACTGGGAAAACCAATTTACTGGATGCCATTTATTATTTAAGCTTTTGCAAAAGTTATTTTAATAGAACAGATAGCAGCAATGTATCACACCAGCATTTGGGTTTTAGAATTGAAGGTGACTTGTTACTACAAGAAAAAAAACAACAAGTTACTTGCATTGTTAGAGAAAATAATAAAAAGGAATTTTACCTGAATAATGAAGAGTATAAAAAATTATCGCAACACATTGGCTTATTGCCTTGCGTAATGATTGCACCTGATGACATAGAATTAATTACTGGTGCAAGTGAGTTGAGAAGAAGGTTTATTGATATGATTATATCGCAAACCAATGCAGATTATTTGCAACATTTAATTGAGTATAACAACTTACTACAACAACGCAACAGCATTTTAAAACAACAAGCCGCTACTGGCAAAATAGATGACATTTTATTTGCTATCATAACAGAACAACTTGTAGCTAAAGGTAATGTTATCTTTAGTGTAAGAAATACATTTTTAAACGATTTTTTACCAAGAGTCATTAGTAATTACAACAATATTGCTCAAAGTAACGAAGCTTTGCACTGCCAATACCAATCGCAATTGCAACACAATAATTTTGCACAAATAATGCAAAAAAACACACCAACAGATTTTGCTTTACAACGCACTACAACTGGCATTCATAAAGATGATATTGAGTTTTTATTAAACAATACCAAGTTTAAGACTGAGGCATCGCAAGGACAAAGAAAAAGTTTGCTATTTGCATTAAAATTGAGCGAGTGGCAAAGCCTGCAACTCAACAAAGGCTTCTACCCTATTTTATTGCTAGATGATGTATTTGAAAAATTAGATACCGACAGAATGAGTAATTTGCTGCACATTGTAAGTACCCAAAAAGATTGTCAGGTATTTATAACAGACACCCATAAAGAAAGATTGGAAATGCAGTTACAACAATTAAATACCAATTTTGAGGTGATAGAATTGAGTTAAGAGTAAAGCATTTACTTACTTCTAATAGCTACAACTGGGTCTAGCTTAGCTGCAATAGATGCTGGTATAATACCAGCCAACAATCCAATAGAAATACAAGTACTAACAGCTATTAATAATATTTTAGGTGCAATTACCAAAGGAAAAGGCAATGCATCTGTTAAGGCAAGTGTAATTAAATACACTATTAACAAACCAATTGCACCACCAATAATACATAAAAAAGCACTCTCCAATAAAAACTCCAACAATATAGTACCACGCTTGGCTCCCAATGCTTTTTTTAACCCTATTTGGCTAGTTCTTTCTCTAACAGTTACAAACATAATATTGGCAACACCAAACCCACCTACCAATAAACTTAATCCTGCTATAAACCAGCCACCTGCATTTACACCACCAAAAACCTTTGTTACTTCTTCTGAGAATTGATTAATATCATTTGCCGAAAAATCATCTTCTTGCTTGGGGCTTAGCTTGTGTATTTGTCTCATTACACCTCTTAACTCTTCTGCAAGTGCTTTAGATGGCACGCCATCTTTGCCTTGCACCATAATATTGGGGTTGCACCATTTTACATTATATACAGACGCAAAAAAACGATAGTTTAATAGCAAGGCATTATCAAAATCAAAACCAGGAATAATGGCTTTACCTTGTTTTTTTATAATACCAATGATGTAAACAGCTTTACCATTCACCGATATTTCTTTACCAATTGCTTTTTCGGCATTACCCAATAATTGTGTAGCATACTCATAGCCAATAACTGTTACAGGCACGCCTCGTTCAAAATCTAGTTCGCTAAAGTATCTACCATAAGCTACTTCTATAGTTTGTATTTTATTCAAATCTTCGGTAGTGCAATAAATGTTGGCAGTACTCATTTCATTGTCTTTGTAAGCAATAGCAGAACTGGCACTTGCAAAAAAGCACACATTTTTTGCCAAGCTACTTTTGAGTTTAATGAACCTCATTTCTTCAAACTTTGGTTCGGGGCGTTTAATATATTTCCACCAAGGATAAGCTTCCCCATTACCATCGCCACCATAATTCCATTTATCTATATAAATAGTATTGCTACCAAATGATTTTAAATCGGTTTGTATTTTACTTTCCAAACTATTTACCAATGATAATACACTAATGATGCACACAATGCCAATGGTAATACCTAGCAAAGACAATGCACTTCTAAGCTTATTGGCGTTTAACTCCTGAAGCGCCATTTTAAAACTGTTCCATAAAATTCTAAATAGCTTAAACATACTGTAAATGTAGGTAGCAAATGCTTTGTAAATTATTTTGTGCAAATAAAATGTATAGATGGAAAATTTAAAATGTAAATGGATATGATGATGGCAAGCTTAGTTTTATTTGATTTTATTAAACAATAAAATTTGATTAATATTTGCAGTAATTGCATATAACAATATAAAAACAATGAAACATAAACTATCAATACTATTCATACTATTATTTATTGGTTTTAATCTTATTGCACAATCAACAACAAGCCCAGAAAGTTTTTTCGGTTATAAAGTGGGAAGTAAGTTTACACGTCATCATCAGGTATTAGATTATTTTAAGGCATTGGCAAAAACCGACTCTTCTAAAATTAAACTAGAAAAATATGGTGAAACTTATGAAGGTAGAGAATTGATGTTGGCTTATATATCGAGTGCAGAGAATATTGCTAATTTAAAAAATATTCAAGAAAATAATTTAGCACTAGTTAATAATTCAACATTTAAGATTCAAAATTCAAAATTACCAACAATAGTTTGGTTAAGCTACAATGTGCATGGCAACGAACCTGCAAGCACAGAAGCTGCTATGCTTACAGCTTATGAATTATTAAATCCTAGTAAAAA
>JAPLER010000143.1:6645-8060 GCA_026391115.1 Bacteroidota bacterium
AATCCAGATGGTAGAGACAGATATGTAAACTGGTATAACACAACTGTGGGTAAAAACTTTAATACAGATGCTCAAAGTAGAGAACATCAGGAAGTATATCCACAAGGAAGAACTAACCATTATAATTTTGATTTAAATAGAGATTGGGCTTGGCAAACACAAATTGAAACACAACATCGCATTAAAAAGTATATGGAATGGATGCCACATATTCACGTTGATTTTCATGAACAAGGCTACAACGACCCATACTATTTTGCACCAGCTGCAGAGCCAATGCATAATGTAATTACGCCTTGGCAAAAAGAATTACAAACTAAAATTGGCAAAAACCACAGCAAATACTTTGATGAAAATGGTTGGTTATATTTTACCAAACAAATATTTGATTTATTTTATCCAAGTTATGGCGACACCTACCCTACTTATAATGGCAGTGTGGGTATGACTTACGAGCAAGGAGGAATTGGAGCAGGCTTAGGTGTAAATACTAACACCAATGAAGTATTAACTTTAACAGAAAGAGTACAACATCATTTAACTACAAGCCTTAGCACCATTGAAATTGCAAGCAAAAATGCAAAGCAAATTATTGATGAGTTTAAACAATATTTTAATAGCAATTTAGTTAATAATACATTGTATCAAACTTATGTTGTAACTAGCGATGATGAAAATAAAATAAAAGCAGTAACTAATTTATTATCTTCAAACGGCATTAGTTATGGCAAAGCAAATACACTAGCATCAAGTGGATTTAACTATGCTACTACCAAAACAGAAAGTATTGTTTTAAAAAAATATTCAATTGCTGTATCTACACATCAAGCACGTGGCAATATGGTTACAGTTTTATTTGAACCCAATAGCAAATTGAATGATAGTGCTACTTATGATATCACTGCTTGGAGTGTTCCTTATGTATATGGCGTTGATGCTTATGCAGTAAAAAACAATTTAACTATCAATAATCCTTTATTAGAAAATAGTATAAAAAATGTCACTAGCAGTTATGGATTTGTACTCCCATACACAAGTTTTAATGGTAGTAAATTGATTGCTTACCTTTTAAAAAATAATATTAAAGTAAGAATTGCAAGTAAACCATTTACCATTGACAATAAGACTTACAACGCAGGTACTGCAATAGTTTTAAAGACTGGCAATACAAATAATGACTGGGTTAAAACAGTAAATGATGCTGCTAAAAAATTCAATATTCAACCTGTTACAGTAAGCACAGGCTTTGTAGAAAAAGGAAGTGATTTTGGTAGTGCAGATGTTAAATTGATTAATGCACCAAAAGTAGCTTTACTTACAGGCACAGAGGTGAATGCTAATGCTGCTGGAGAAGTATGGAGTTTATTTGATAATCAATTAGAGTATCCCATAAGCTTAATTAATGCAGATAGAAT
>JAPLER010000143.1:8070-11376 GCA_026391115.1 Bacteroidota bacterium
ATGTAATTATTATGCCTGATGGTGGGTATAAATCTTTAAATGACAAGGCCAATATTGAAAAACTAAAAGACTTTGTAAAAAGTGGCGGCAGATTAATTGCCATTCAGGATGCAGTAAACACTCTTGCTCAAACCAATGATTTTGGTATTAAAAACAAAGCAGATGAAACTCCTAATGACAGTGGTTATGCATTATTACATAAATATGAAAATAGAGAAAGAGACTTTTTGCCAAGCAATATTCCTGGTGCTATTTATAAAGTAGAATTAGATAATACACATCCACTAGCTTATGGTTATGACAAAACTTACTACACGCTAAAATTAGATGCTAACATTTATGAATTTATGAAAGATGGCTGGAATGTGGGTGTATTTAAAGAGAGTAATTATGTTGCAGGTTTTAGAGGTTTTAAAGTTGGCAATAAATTAAAAGATGGAACTTTATTTGGTACAACAGAAATGGGCAATGGCTCTGTAGTTTTTTTAGCAGATAACCCATTGTTTAGATTATTTTGGGAAAACGGCAAACAACTATTTTGCAATGCGGTGTTTATGCCAAATTAATTTTTAAATATAGTATCATCAATGCCTTTATTGATAGTATATTTTTCATAGGTAAATTCAACTTTACCTTTTTTCTTTTTCAATTTTTCTTTTTCTTCTGGTTTTAAGTCATCGTCAAAATCTAGTGTAATGCCTTTGGGCATTTTGTAATCTTTGATATTAAAACTAAAAGTCATTTTATCTGGCAAACCTAAACTAGCGTATTGAGCATAAAACATTTCCATTTCAAAACTGCCATTTTCTTTTGTGGTAGTGGCTGATTTTTTAATTAATAAGTTAGCTTCATCAATATATAAAGTTGTAATAACAATATCGCTGTTTTCGTCTGATGGTAATACTTTAATCACTCTTGTTTTTGTACCACTTACAACAAGTTCACCAGCATCTATTGCAGTAAAGTTGGTCATAGATAAAATTGTAGAAGCATTAATACTTACACCACCTTTAGGCAAAATAGAGATCCCTTTTTCTTTAATTAATTTAAACTTATTAGGCTTTTTATAATACAATTTAATTTTACCTAATGGAGCTTTAATAAAAGCAACATTGGTTTTCATTTTGCCTTCTGCAACGTAATCATTTACCTGCTCCAATTTAGTTTTTACTTTTTGTATCAATGCCTCTGGAGTTTCAGCTGCCATTGAGTTTAAGCAAATGATGATGGAGAAACAAACTATAATTATTTTTTTCATTTTTATACTTTTACTTTCTAATATAAACTATTCACTTTCAACTATTAACTAAGTATGTCTTTCTTTTTTAAACTATAAATAGACAAACTTACCAATCCAACAATATGTGCAATTAAAATCAATGCACTATTAATTATTTTATGAGGATATTGAATAGAACCCCTGATACTTTCATTATCTGCATTTACTTTCACATCAAAAAATTCTTTCCAAGCCACCATATGTGTAGTAAACATAAATGGTTTTATTTTATTGAATAATGGAATACTCATTGTGCTAAAAATTGTAAATACAATAATGATACTAATTGTTGCAACTATTGGCCCTATTGAGTTTTCGGCAAATTGAGATAAATAAAAAGCAACAGCTGCAACTGTAACCATTGCTAATGCTGCAAAGAAAAATGCTCCTACATAACGCCACATAATATCATTTGCACTTATTTGAACAGCGTAATTATTTTTTACAAGAAAAATATCATCTGTTCCAAAAATCATCATACTTACAAATAATGCTAGAAATGCTATCCAAACTAGTAACATTAAGGTATAAACAGTAGCAGCCAAAAATTTGGCAAGCACAAATTGAGAGCGAGAAATGGGCTTACTCATCAGCAATCTTAAGGTTCCCATATTAGCTTCCCCACTTATCATATCAGCAGCTATTAAAGCAATGAGCATAGGAACATGTACCAATAAAAGTTGTAAAACACAATAACAAACAAAGTAGCCATTGCAGAGTTTTCCATCAATTTGCAGAGTACTAGACAAATCTCCTAACACAAAATCTATATACTCCTTTCCATCAACTTTTAAACCTATTTGAATAATTACAATTAAAGCAGTAATTGCTGCAAAAGAAATATAAGTTCTTGGCCTTTTAAATATTTTATATAATTCAACTTTAAACAGTGTGTACATAATCTCCTTTTGTAATTCTTAAAAAATAATCTTCCAAGCTATGTCTTTGTTGTAATGAATACACAGCAATATTTTGATTCACCAAATACTTATTTAATTCTGGAATTTGATTCTTATGTAATGTTAAAGCAATATTGCCCAATAATGGTTGTAGCGTTTTACCAAAAACAGATTCAGCAAGAATAGTGTGTGTTATTTGATTATTTGAAGTTTCAATTTCTACAATAGTTTGATTAGGGTCAAGTAATTCTTGCGTTGTTCCTTCAATCACTTTTTTACCTTTATCAACTATTAAAATTCTGGTAGCAATTTGTTCTATCTCGTTGAGCAAATGAGATGATACTACAACAGTTTTACCTTGTTCGACACTTAAGCTTTTAATCAAATTTCTAATATCTGCTATGCCTTGTGGGTCTAATCCATTTGTAGGCTCGTCTAATATCACCAATTGAGGATTATGCACCAAAGCTATTGCTATACCTAGTCTTTGTTTCATTCCTTGAGAAAACCCTTTTACCTTATCATTTGCTCTAGCTGCCAATCCTACAACATCAAGTTGTTTCATCAATAAATCCTTTGTAACATCTACACCGCTTAGCTGTGCAAAAATTTTCAGGTTATCATAAGCACTTAAATATTTGTACAAATCAGGCCTTTCTATCATTGCACCAATTTGTTGCAATATTTCTTTTCTGTTAAGAGTTAAAGATTTGCCAAATAATTCTATAGAGCCACTTGTTGGTGTTATTAAAGTTAGCAACATTCTAATAGTAGTGCTTTTACCTGCACCATTTTGTCCTAAAAAACCATACACATCACCTCTATTTACAGTAAAAGATAAATTGTTTACAGCTTGTAATTTTCCAAAGTTTTTGCTAAGATGTTCTACCTTAATAATTTGTTGCATAATTGCAATTGTTTATTGCTGTGCAAAGAAAAGTTATGTTGTAAGATATTTGCAATAAACTTTGTAACTGTAAGTATTTTTACGCCTTTCAACAAATATGCAAATTGCTATAATAGACAATTACGATTCATTTACCTACAACTTAGTTCATCTTGTAGAAAAAATTATTCAAAAAGAAGTAATCGTTTTTTTGAATGATAAATTTGAGTTACAACAACTAG
>JAPLER010000001.1 GCA_026391115.1 Bacteroidota bacterium
GTTAAACCAGTATCACCATGTGGCCCACCAATAACAAATTTACCAGTTGGGTTAATGTGCTATTTAATTTTATTATTGAATAAATGTTTATATTGAGGATACATTTTCATCACTCTTGGAATCAAAATATCAACAATATCTTTTTTAATTTTAGCCAACATTTTTGGCTCTGTATCAAAATCATCATGTTGAGTAGAAATAACAATCGCATCAATTCTTACTGGTTGGTTATTGTCGTTGTACTCAAGAGTAACTTGACTTTTAGCATCTGGTCGAAGATACTTGATAGCTTTATTTTCTCTGCGTAAAGCAGCTAATTCAATTAACAAAGTATGAGCCAAATCCAAAGCCAAAGGCATATAGTTTGCTGTTTCATTAGTTGCATAACCAAACATCATTCCTTGGTCACCAGCACCTTGTTCTTCCTTTTTCTTTTTATCAACTCCTTGATTAATATCTGCACTTTGCTCGTGAATAGCCGATAAAATTCCACAGCTATTTGCTTCAAACATATACTCACTTTTTGTGTATCCTATTTTACGAATAACACCACGTGCAATTTCTTGAACGTCTAAGTAAGCTTTACTTTTAACCTCCCCTGCTAAAACTACTTGCCCTGTTGTTACAAGTGTTTCACAAGCTACTTTACTTTGTGGGTCGAATGCTAAAAAATTATCTATTAATGCGTCGCTAATCTGGTCAGCTACTTTGTCTGGATGTCCTTCAGATACACTTTCTGAGGTAAATAAATAAGGCATTTTGTTAAAATTATGAATTAAAAATTATGAATAAATGTAAGTAAAACTCTAGTTACTATTATTGTTCTGCTAATTTGTTGTACAATTCTAAATAATCATCAAGTACTGTAAAGTTGTCTTTATACTTAAGTACTTTTTTTCCTTTTACTTTCGAAAATTCTTTAAGCAGCTCAGGGTTTACTTCTTCTGCTCCAAAAGTTATGGCGTCTGCATATTTTGCACCACCACGATATAAAGCATTATTATCAAAAGGTTTGAAAACTTCTAAGTCTTTTGCTGTAATAGCATTGCCCACAATTGCTCTTTCTATAAAATCATCTTCCAATTTTTCGTCAAAAGTATGCTCGCCAATAGTAAAAACTACTTTGCTATGCCCAAAAACTGGCTCTCTTTTATATGCCGTTTTAATAAATGCTGGTACCAAGGCACTCATCCAACCACTACAATGTACAACATCTGGTGCCCAACCAAATTTCTTTACCGTTTCAAGAGCCGCTTTTGCAAAGAAAATAGTTCTCAAACCATTATCATCAAACCATTTATCTTCTTCATCGTGAAAAATAAATTTTCTTTTATAGAAATCATCATTCTCTAAAAAATACACTTGTAATCTTGCACTTGGCAAACTAGCTACTTTAATTTGAAGTGGGTAATCATCGTCATCTACTGACACATTGATACCACTAAGCCTTACTACTTCGTGCAACCTATGACGACGCTCGTTTATTACACCAAAGCGTGGCATAATACAACGAACTTCATAGTCGTTATTATTACATTTAATAGCTAGCTTGTTAGCAGTTTCGGCAAACTCGGTTAACTCCAAGTATGGCGAAAGCTCTGTAGCTATGAAAAGTATTCTTTTCTTTGGTGTGAATAAATGTTGTTCCAAATTGGTGAGCCTGTTTTTTACAAGGCTGCAAAAGTAATAGAAATTAGGTGTAAATGCTACACAAAACAAGAAATGAGCTAA
>JAPLER010000409.1 GCA_026391115.1 Bacteroidota bacterium
AACCGCGACATGGCTGAGTTTTACCAGCGGGTGGCCGCCAGTGGCGCAAGGGTGGTCAGCAGCGGTGATACCGCGCAGCTCAAAGCCATCTCGTCAGGTGCCCCGTTCCAACTGATGCAAGAGCGCAGCGCGGTCGATGTGGCCGTCATGAAAGAGATTGTCCGCCAGCGCCCGGAGCTCAAACCGGCGATCTACAGCTTGATAGATGGCAACCTCACCCAGTCACTGGCACAGCGCGAAGCGGTGCAACCGGCTGTGGTACCCCGAGACCCGGCAAACAAACCGGATGCCTGGACACCGGATCGCTCGGTGATTGAGGCAAAGAACCCCGCCGAACTGGTGGTCAAAGATTATGTCAGCCGCACCCGTCTGACACGGGATAACACCATGGTGATCGTGCATCTCAATGAGGTGCGCCACGGCATTAACGCCGCAATACACCAGGCACTGTTTGATAAAGGGGAATTAGGTCCACGCCAGACCAGCCTG
This sequence comes from Bacteroidota bacterium, assembly GCA_026391115.1. Lineage (GTDB taxonomy): Bacteria > Bacteroidota > Bacteroidia > Chitinophagales > Chitinophagaceae > CAIVPM01. The sequence goes on from JAPLER010000409.1 coordinate 490, forward strand.
ACCATTCTTGATCCGGTGCGCATTGAAGAAAATAGCCTGCGTAGCAGTGAGCAGGTACAGAAAAATGCGCTCCTTGGTAAAGTGGCCGTGCTTGACCAGCACTATTACACCATCAGTGGTATCGACCCCCAGGCCGGGACAATGACCATCAAGGATAATGAGGGCAAGGTGCGACTCATCTCCAATATCGAAAACACCGCCCATGATCTCGCTATCTATCAACCGAGGGAAATAAAGGTCAGTGAAGGCGATAAGATCCGCTTCACCCGCACCGTCAATGAACACGGCCATGTAGCCAATAGCCAGTGGCAGGTAAAACGCATCGAGGATAATGGCGCGATAGTGCTGCACGATGGCAATAACGAGAAAACCGTTCGCCCCGACCAATTTAAAGAAGACCAGCACATTGATTTGGGATATGCCATTACCGCCTATGGTGCGCAAGGGGCGAGCAGTACTTACGCCATCGAATTACAGGCGATCAAAGGCGTAAATAGAAACTTGATTACCCTGTCGTCTGCGTATGTCCCCGCCTCACGTGCCAAAGAACATATGCAGACCTATACCGATGATAAGGAAGGCTGGATTAACTTGCTCAATAAAAACCTCAAGAGCCAGGTTAGTACCGCCCACGATGCGCTCGAAGGTGACCAGATTAAAGGGCAAAAGGTCGCAGATATGTTATTGGGTACCGCCTCGACGATGCGCTCTACCGCATTAGGACGGCATGTGCTGAAGACCCATCAACTCGATGAGCAGCAGCATATGGGAAAATACATTGCACCAGGCAAAAAATACCCTACCCCGCACGCTGCCTTTCCGGTGTGGGATAATAATGGTAAACCGGCAGGGGCTGCCATGGTGGAGCTGCAAAGCCATCACCAAAATAAAGGCCCTACCCTGGACAGTGAATATCGACTTGTGGCAAATGAACGAGCCGAGTTTATCGGACTCCAGCGTGCCAGTAATGGCGAAACCCGTATCGCCACCAGTTTGGTTGATGGAATTATCATGGCAGCCAAGCATCCACAAAGTGGAATATTGGTCAGCATTAACGGCGCACCACCACCATTTAATGTCAATCGGATGACCGGGGGTAAATTGGTTGTGTCGGACACGGATGCGCAGCACCTGCAAAAAGAGTCAGAGCGTGAGTTACCACTGCCACAAGATATGACCACCAAAGAATCCAAACGCCAGGACGAGCTGATAAAAACAGTGGCCAGGGAAAAAGAACACCCGGATATCAAACTGCCTGATGATAAACAGCATGCGGTCAATCGCGACGACAAGCGACTCCACAACGATATCAATCAACTCAATAAAGACGCGGAGTTAAGTGAGCGACAATTGCGTAAGTTGGCAGCAATCGGAGAAGTGGCCAAAGCCAAATTTACCCATGAACTCCACGACAAACTGGATAAGCTGGAAAGGGAGATCATCAAGGAATTGACCAAGGGGGAGTAAAAAAGAAACCGGCCATGGGCCGGTTTCTTTTTTTGTCAGTCCTGCTCATCGTCAGTAGCAGGAAAGAAGGGCTCCATCTTTTCTGCCACCTTCCTATCAATAGATACTCGCAACAACTCTTTTTTTTTTTTTTTCATATTACCAAGCTTGGCTGTCAGGTGCTGGCTGAGAAACATGGACTCCAGGCAAGTTTGCAATAAAACCCGGTCAAAGTCGTCATGGCCACTTCCTGCATGTTCAGAGCGCCGAAGATTGTAAACTCGCAGTCCCAGCTCCAATAACATACAGGCTTTACTGGAAAAACTGACCTCTGCCGGGTTTGCGCCAGCCTGAATATCCTCCTCAACTAACTCATGTATCTCATCAATGCAATTGTGCTTAAGATATACCTGAACTCTTGGCATGTTATAGCTCCTTGGTTTGTTATTAACCGTCATTGTATGTGGGAC
>JAPLER010000421.1 GCA_026391115.1 Bacteroidota bacterium
AAACCTAAGGAAATGGCAGAAGCACTAATAGACTGATCCTGTCCAGCTTGTGTTGTTAAGCAAGCTGTAGTGCCAGTACTCATATCTACAGCAGTAGTGCCATCAGATAGTAAGGCAAGAGAGCTAATTGTGTTTGTTGTAACTGTGTAATTAGCGGTACTTTGTGCATTTGCATTACTAAAACTTGCAAAAGCAACTACTACAGCTAGTAGAAGTGCTTTTACAAATTTGCCAGCAAAGTTTGTTGTGTAAATTGTTTGCATACTTGTTTGTTTTTGTTTTGTGTATTAATTGACTTGTTTATTATAAATATTTTAAAAATCTAATGTACCGCTACTAAAATTGCAACTACTGCCTTTTTCCTAAAATTTCATTCGCACATTCTTAATAATCTCCAAATTATGTAACTTAAAATTAATAAGACAAAATCACATTGAGAATTTTACTTAAACAAGCTGAAAACCTTTGCAGGCAATCGTTTCATTCAATTCAATTCTTAAAAGAGTCTTGTCAAGATTTTAAATTGTTAATTTTTAGAGGGGTTTCTAACGACAATATTAGGAATAATTGTTAACAAAAAAATAATTTTCTTAACTTTTTTTTAAGAGTTTTATTTATTCAAATAGATACTTGAATAAACGAATGGATACTTCTAATAAACAGAGTAATAAAAAAAAGTGCATTCATTTACCTTAAAAAGGTAATTGTAAATGCCTTAAGCGTAGAAATACAATAGACTGTTTCAACAATTAAAACAAGTTTCGTCATTTCAAAGGTTCTTGCCCATAGGTGTTCAAAACCTTTGAAATATAATATCATATTTCACTACAATAGAACTTAAATAGACCTCTTCGACAATTGAAACAAGTTTCGTCATTTCGATGGGTTCTTGCCCGAGAAATCTCATAAAAACCGTTATTAGATTTCGACGTCCCGAAGTTTCGGGACGTCGAAATGACGCGAAGATTGAGTAGTAAATTAATTATCGAAAATATCTAATATAAAATGCCTTCTCTTTTGTTCCTCCTAATGGAGCTTTTGCCATTTTTATAATGCCGTAGGCATAAAATATTGGTAGAAATTATAGCAAAAAGCAATACAAGTACCGTAGGTACCAGATATTTAATAAGGTTTCGAACAGTTTATAGTTTCTCACCGAGAAATCTCACAAAATGAAGCATATTTATCGTTCGTTTCTCACTCAAAATGACGATAAATTTCAACTATATTTCTATTATCGCAGAGGTATATCCTTGTTATAAGCCTACCCTACTGCTTTCATCCTTCGTTGCAAAGCCTACCATCCTTCGTTCATCCTTCGTTGCAAATACCTAGTATCGCCTACCCGTAGCCTAGTAAACCCTATACACAAACTATGTATAAGTTATGTTTCAGGCATTTAAAATACTCAGCAGCACCCATACTGTTTCTAGTTTAGTTCATTTTCAAGTTACTATTTAGCTGAAAACAACACGATTTACATTGCTTTCAAAATAAATACAGTGCAGTACAAGCAATAAAAAAGCCCCAGAAATCTGAGGCTTTATATCTTTAATGTCCGTGACTTTCGTCGCTTCCAATTGGTGTTGTTTGTTGTATAAACTCGTGACCATCTTTACCATAGTCATAAGCCCATCTGTGTACTTCTGGTATTTCACCAGGCCAGTTAATATAGAATAGAAGAAGTTAAACAAGAATAAAATTTGTACCATAAAAACAATCATTGCAACTGTGCTGATAAATGTATTTAACTCAGCAAATTGTTTAAAGCTTTCCCAAATACTATAGTCATAATATCTACGTGGCATACCAGCCAAACCTTCATAGTGCATAGGCCAAAATATTAAGTAAGCTCCGATTATAGTTGCCCAAAAATGTACATAGCCTAAAGTATTATTTAAGTATTTACCATACATTTTAGGAAACCAATGATATATACCTGCAAACATTCCAAACATACTAGCAACACCCATTACAATATGAAAGTGTGCAATTACAAAATAGGTATCGTGTAAATGAATATCTAATGCAGAGTTACCCAACCAAATACCAGTTAAACCACCGCTGATAAATAAACTTACAAAGCCAATAGCAAACATCATTCCTGGTGTAAAACGAATACTACCACGCCATAAAGTTGTAAGCCAGTTGAACACTTTAATAGCACTTGGTACAGCAATTAATAATGTCAACAATACAAATATGGAACCCAAGAAAGGATTTAACCCTGTAACAAACATATGATGTGCCCAAACCAAGAAAGCTAGTATAGCAATAGCAAATAAACTACCTACCATTGCCATATAACCAAAGATTGGCTTACGACTATTAACAGATAATATTTCACTTACCATACCCATTGCTGGTAAAAGAATAATATAAACCTCTGGATGCCCTAAGAACCAGAATAAATGTTGGAATAAAATAGCACTACCACCCTCATTTGGTAAGGTAACACCATTCACAAATAAATCAGATAAGTAGAAACTAGTACCAAA
>JAPLER010000354.1 GCA_026391115.1 Bacteroidota bacterium
ACTTGGTCTTGGGTTGTAAAACATACCAAATACATACAGCTGGAAAAGCAATAATATAAGTTGGAGACTCTGCACTTGTTGTAAAAATTACAGTCATTAGCAATACTAGGCATAACATATAAAGCCTAAAACGTAAATCTGCAAAGTGTTTCCAGTCAAAATAATTTCTTACGAATAAAGTTATTGCAGGCAGTGTTATCCAAATATTTCTAAATTCTTGAACCTTAAAAATTCTTCTTACCATTCCCATAACACTAATATCTTGGTAATCGTTATTAATATCTAGTCTAACATTTTTATTAGCTTTATAAACTAATTCATTGTACCAATCAAAATAAGTTTGAATAATAAAATTATATGATGATAGCAACATTGGTGCTACAAAAAAAAGAGCTACCCATACTATACTCCAACCAATAAGTTTCAATTTATTCTTACTAAAAAAGAAAAAAGCAAAACCTACCACACCATACAATTTAATAAACGCGGCAAACAAAAAAAAGAAAGATGCCCAAGTTTCTTTAGATTTATTAATGGCTACAAAGCCAATTATTATGCAAGCTGCAATCATTTGATTTGTTTGTTGCCACTCGCTAGCAAGCATTAATTCATGAGCAGAAAAAACTAATATAAAATTTTGGTATTTTCTTGAAACAGGTAACTGCCTGATGGCATAATATAAAAAAGCAGCATTAAAAAGTACCCATAAAACTATACCTATTTTATCTGGCAAATAATAAAAGGGTAGAATAATTAAACTAAAAAAAGGACCATAATGATTAATATCTTCATACTCAGGATAATGAACAAATAAGTTTGTTTGCTGAATAGTATGCTGATAAACTCCTTTAAACAAAGCATAATTTCCACTTGTGCCTTTGTGATATACTTCAACTACAATACCAATAAAAGCTAATCCAAACCAAAGAGCTGCAGCAACTCTATCGTTATAAAAAAAATTTCTCCAAGTAATTTTTTCTGTCTGTAGTTTCATTAATCGCAATTTGTATTTTTAATGATGTATAACGGTCTTTGTTTACTTTGCATAAATAATTTTCCAAGATATAAACCAATAATTCCTAGAATCAAAAGTTGTAATCCTCCAAAAAAAGCAATAGTAACAATTACTGAAATCCAACCATGCACAGCATTTCCATTGAAATAACTAATTATAGCATAAGGAATATAAAGCAATGATAAGGCAGCAGAAACAAAACCTAAATAGATGGCAATATTCAATGGTTTGGTGCTAAATGATGTAATGCCACTTAAAGCAAATCTTATCATTTTTTTAAAAGTATATTTACTAGAACCAAATATTCTATCAGCAGATTTATAGTGAATTCCTTTTTGCTTAAACCCTAACCATTTAACCAAGCCTCTCCAAAACAAATCTTTCTCAGTAAAATTTTTTGCAATATTTACAACTTGTCTGCTCATTAGTCTAAAATCAGCAGTTCCACTTTCCAATTCAATATCACTTAAGTTATTCAAAAAATAATAAAAACTTTTTGATGTTTTCTTTTTTATATAGCTTAATTGTTCAGCATCTTCACGAATTGTATATACTATATCAAACCCATTTTCCCATTCAGTAATTAAGTCTGGCATTAATGATGGAGGATGTTGCATATCACAATCCATAGAAATTACAGCATCTCCTTTTGCATTATCTAAACCAGCTTTTAATGCAATTTGATGTCCAAAATTTCTTGAAAATAAAATATACTTTACATTATTATCAATCTCAACAATCTTTTGCAATTCACTGGCAGTATTATCACTACTTCCATCATCAACAAATATCACTTCGTAATTATAAGTTAATTTTTCAAACACACTTTTAATGGCAGCAGCAATTATACTAACATTTTTTTCTTCATTAAAAGCAGGAATGATGACACTAATCAACTGTTGCATTGCAAGCAAAATTTGGTTATTGCCACAAATGTATGTGTTGGCAATTATTATGGGCAACAAAAAAGGTTATCGATTACTCAATAACCTTTTACAAAAATCATTTTACAAATTATTTTGTCGCGTATAAATGAACGCCAATTTGAACATCATTAGCAATTTTACCTGCTCCATAAACAATTCCTAATTTAGTTCTATCTAAAGAAAAGAAAGCTTCAGCAAATACACCTTTTTCGCCAGCGTCTCTAATAACAGCATCAAATTTAATTTCTGCTTTAACACCTTTTAAAGTAACATTACCTTCAATTTCAGCATTGTTATCTTTTTTATATTTTACTTTAGTAATTTCAAAAGTAGCTTCACCAAATTTTTCTGTATCAAAAAAATCTCCTTTTTTTAAATGGCCTTCCAACATTGCACCAGCATCATCAGTAACTTTTACGCCAGCCATATCAATTGTAAAAGTACCAGCAGTAATTTTACCATCAACTACAGATACTGTTCCTTCTTTTACAGGAAAATAACCTGGATGATAACCATCTTTTTTACTACCACTAAAATCTACTTTTGATTTTTTTGCATCAACATTATACACGGTAGCTTCACCAGCCTTGTTAATTGCTGTAAATGCTGTAGCTCCTACAAAAAGTGCAGCACTAGCACAAATCATAACTAATTTTTTCATAATTTTTTTTTATTTTTTTTATAATTTAAAACAAAAATAGGGAAATAGATGTTTGTACATCTATTTTATTATTATATTTTTTTTAAGATTTATTTTTGAATCTTTGTGTAATATTTATAACAATGCATCGTTAAGAAAAAGATATTATGAATACTACACAAAATAATAATTTCGAGAGAAATAAAAATATTCAAGCATTAAGCTATACAGCTTTAATATGTGCTTTACTACTTTTAACTTTTTTATTAACAAGCCTAGCTTTACCTGTAATTCCAAAACCAATTGTAGAAGAAGGCATAGAAGTAAACTTGGGTTTTAGCGATAATGGATTAGGAGATGTGCAACCAGAAACCATTGGAGACCCTGCTCAAAGTCAGTCAATAGCTGCGACTACGCCATCTTTACCACAAGAAAGTTTAGATGATAATGGCGATGAGCCTATTAATACACCTATTAAAACACCCACTGAAATTAAACATACTACAACAAAACCTATTATCACAACACCTAAAGAAACTACAAAAACACCTACACCTAAAGCCACTTTTTCAAATTTAAACGACAAAAAAAATAGTGGAAATAATGGAACAAAAAATAATAATTCAAAAAGCCAAGGAGACGATTTTGGAAATGGGGATAAAGGTAAACCTACTGGTAATCCCAACAGTAGTAGTTATGATGGTAATTCGTTTAGTGGCAATAACGGCTTAGCTATAAAAAGTGGTTTAAAAGGAAGGAAAATACAATTTGCAAAAAAATTACAAGACGATTTCAACGAAGATGCTATTGTATTTGTAGATGTAACTGTAGATGC
>JAPLER010000357.1 GCA_026391115.1 Bacteroidota bacterium
ACAACAACAGTATTACCCATCTCTTTTAATGACTTCAAAACACCAATTAGTTTTTCTGTGTCTCTGTTATGCAAACCTATCGAGGGCTCATCAAGTATATATAGTGAGTTTGTTAGATTGCTGCCCAAACTTCTGGTCAATTGTATTCTTTGACTTTCGCCACCACTTAAACTATTTGCCAATCTGTTTAAAGTAAGATAGCCCAAACCCACGTCAATTAAGGTTTGCAGGCGTTGATGAATTTCTATAAATAATCTTTTTGCAATATCTTTTTCGGTAACCGATAATTTTAAATTATCGAACCATTGTTTTAAATCTTTAACAGGCATTTCACATAACTCACCAATGTGTTTATTGCTTATTTTTACATACAAAGCTTCTGGTCTCAATCTGTATCCATCGCAGGTATTGCAAGTTGTTTTTCCTCTATATCTGCTTTGTAAAACTCTATATTGTATTTTATATAAATTTTGTTCAACTTCTTTAAAAAATGCATTAATACCAAGTGCATTACCAATACCTGTCCATAATTGTTGTTCTTGTTCTTTTGTAAGTTGTGCAATAGGTTTATGAATTGGGAATCCTTTTGCATTTGCAATAAATTGATCTTTCCACCACACTAATTTTTCGCCTTTAAAAGGTGCTACAGCACCTTCAAAAAAACTTAGGTTTCTGTTGGGTATTACAAGGTCTTTATCTATACCTAAAATTTGACTAAATCCTTCGCAAGTTGGGCAAGCACCATAAGGATTATTAAATGAAAAAAGATTAGGAACAGGTTCTTCAAACTTTATTCCATCCAACTCAAACTTATTGCTAAAATGTTTTAATGCTGCACCATCAATTTCTATGTATACTTCTCCATCTCCTTCATAAAATGCAGTGCTGATAGAGTCGCTTAAACGGTGTATATCATCTTCATCGAATTCTTTTTTTACTATTCTATCAACTGTAACATAGCTATTGGGAATTGGGAATTGGGAACTGGGAACTGATTCTTTGTTTTTTTTATTTGAAAATAATTGTTCAATAAGTTTTTCATCTTCCAATAATTCTTCAATTCTATAAGTGATGCTTTCTTTTTTTTCATTTCTATTTACGATACGAGAGAACCCTTTTTGCACCAAAATATTCAGCTCTTCCTTTATATCCCTATTGGTATGTTGTTTAAATGCAATAAGGATAATAATTTTAGCACCATTGCTCAATGTTTGTATGTAATCAATTACATCTTTTACATCATCTTTATTTACCTCATTACCACTTACAGGGCTTATGGTTCTACCAATTCTTGCATATAACAAACGCAGGTAATCATAAATTTCTGTCATACTGCCCACAGTACTACGTGGAGTACGCGTAATTACTTTTTGTTCAATAGCAATTGCTGGGCAAAGTCCTTTGATATCATCAACATCTGGCTTAACCATACGAGCCATAAATTGTCTGGCATAGGCACTCAAGCTTTCAGCGTATTTTCTTTGCCCTTCGGCAAATAGTGTATCAATTGTTAAAGACGATTTGCCACTGCCACTAACACCAGTTACAACAACCAGTTTATTACGTGGAATAGTTACAGAAACATTTTTTAAATTATGTGTTCTTGCATTTTTTATAATAATATCATTACTTGCAACGTTTATGTTTTTACCTGATGGATTTTTTTTTGAAATTACTTTTTCTTTCATTGCCACAAAGTAAATTCTATTTACAATTTAATTTCAAAAAGATTAACAAAGCCTGTTAATATCCATCTCTGCACTTTCAAGTTTTACACATCTCGTAATAATATTTTACTGCAAACGTTAAATGTATAATTTGGCAGTCTTAATGCGAGAAACTAACTGTGTTAAGATTGTAATCCAAGTATCCTTTTATTTTTTGAAAACAAATAAAACCCTATTGTA
>JAPLER010000162.1 GCA_026391115.1 Bacteroidota bacterium
ATTTTGCTGGAAGGTACACCCAAACAAACAGTGGAAGCCATACAAGGTAAAATATGGACTACTAACATTAATAAAGAAGATTTAACTGTTTACAAACAAAAGTTCAATGTAATATCTCAATATATTAATCAGGGTAAAATGACATTACACGTTTTTGCCAACGAGCAACCATCGGCAGAATTTATGGCTACCGATGCCGATTTGGAAGATGTGTATTTTTCAAACATCATTAAGTAAAACAGTTATTCAATTGTAGCTGTTACCTAATCATTACTGGTTAATATAAAACACTATATCACATAACAAACATTAAACAATAAATAACACAAGATGTTTAAAGAGATATTTTCATTTGAATTGAAACAGGGGTTTAAAAAGCCTTCAACTTATATATTTTTTGGAATACTGTTTTTGCTTACATTCCTTATTGGCTTAGTAGTCACTGGTGCATTTGCAACTACCAGAAGCGATAGCAATACATTTATTAATTCTGCATCAACCATAGCTGGTATTTTACTGGGAACCAGTAGCAATTTATTTGGATTAATGATTAATGTATTACTCATATCCATAATGGCAACTGCTATTCAAAAAGATTATCAATATAATACACATCCATTGTTTTATACAAAGCCTATTACCAAAGCCAGTTACTTTTTTGGCAGGTTTTTAGGCAGTTTCGTGATAGCAGTTTTTGTATTTAGTGGTTTACTTGTGGGTTATTATTTAGGTACATTAAATGGAATAGGAACTAGTTATGTAGGCGAGTTTAAATTCATTAATTTTATTGAACCTTTCTTGTTATTTACATTACCTAACGTGTTTTTATTGGGTGTTATATTCTTTTCGCTTACCACATTTTTACGCAATACAATGGCGGCTTATATAGTAGCTATAATATTAATGGTGTTACAAATAGCTACTGGCACTATAGGTTCAGACATAGAAAACAAAATGTTGGTTGCACTGATGGAGCCTAGTGGTGGAAAAGCATTTGGACTAGTTACAGAGTATTGGAGCCCTGCCGAAAGCAATATCAATTTAATTCCATTAACAGGTGCTTTATTGTATAATAGATTAATTTGGGTAAGTGTTGCTATACTGATTACAGGCATCAGCTACTATGGCTTTAATTTTTCACAATTTTTACAACCACTACAGTTCTTTAAAAGAAAAGAAAATGCAGATACAGCCCAGCCTATAATAGTAAATAGCTTGAGTGAGTTGCCAAAAGTTGCACAATATTTTACAATAAAATCTGCATTGCAACAATCTTGGTACTTAGGCTTATTTGAGTTTAAAAAATTAAGCCGTAGTGTGTTTTATATTGTAATGTGTGTGTTAGGTATAGGTACAATGCTATTGATTGTAAAATTTATGGATTCAATGTACGACTCTCCTACTTATATGGTTACTTACAAGGTAATTGAAGAGGCTGTGGAATCTTTAAATTTATACGCTTTTATTTTTGTGATATTTTATAGCGGTACAATGATATGGCGTGACAGGGAAACTAAAATGGTTGAGTTGGTAGGTGCCACACCTGTAAGTAATAGTACTTTATTTTTATCTAAAGTAGTAGCACTAACACTTGGCGTTGCTTTACTTTCGGCTATTGGTTGTTTTAGTGGTATAATGGTACAATTGTATAATGGTTTTTACCATATTGATTATGGGCAATATCTTGTTTTTATCTTACAAAGAACTACTTCCAGCATTGTTTTAATTACATTTTGTCTTGCCGTTCAAGTGTACTCTCCCAATAAATTTCTGGGTTTCTTTTTTGTACTGATTCCGGTGGTAATTATGCCTATTGTTTTTAGCTTACTGCAGTGGGATGTTTTTTTATTAGACTTTAATGATAGTGGTGCTTCTAGCCGTTATTCTGATATGAATGGCTATGGCACTACATTTATAGAATGGCCTGTTTTTAGAATTTACTGGACAAGTATTGCTTCATTTCTTGGCTTACTAGCAGTATTGCTTTATGCAAGAGGAAAAGAAAAATCAGTTGTTGGCAGATTCAAACTATCGAAATACTTTTTAGGAAAAAGGTATGTGTTGTATATGATGGCTTCAGTGATTATTATCATCGCTTTTGGTTCATATATTTTTTATGAAGAAAGAATAGTAAAAGACCATACCCCTATAAAAGAAGCTGAAAAAAACAGGGCTGATTATGAAAAGAAATACAAGAAATATGAAGCTTTATTGCAACCAAGAATTGTTGCAACATCTGTAAACGTTGATATGTTTACCAAAACAAAAGAGCTGCATATTGTGGGTGTTTATACTTTAAAAAACAACAATTCAATAGCACTTGATAGCTTGTATATTAATTATATCGGTGGCAAGAAAAGTTCGTATAATTTCTCTAAGCTTAACCCAACTGTTGCTTTTAAAGAGGTGTTAATAGACAAGGAAAATGGTATTAAAATCTTAAAACTGCAACAGCCTTTACAACCCAACGATTCTATTAGTTTTGAATTTGACATATGGTACAAACCACTTAGTTATTTTGATAAAGGCAACTCTCCTATTGAAGCTAATGGTACATTTATCAATAATGATTTATTTCCAAGTTTTGGATATAGTGAGGGAGCTGAATTAAGTCAAAACAGAGCAAGAGAAGAATATAAATTAAAACCAAAATCAAGAATGGCAAAGGTTTCAGACTCTGCCGCAAGAATGAATAACTATATTTCTAACGATGCAGACTGGATAAGATTTGAAACAACAGTTAGCACCGATGAAGGACAAATTGCTATTGCACCTGGTTAC
>JAPLER010000122.1 GCA_026391115.1 Bacteroidota bacterium
TCATCATCGGTATATTTTGTTTTACGCACTGTAACCGAATGTGTAAATGCAGGTATGGTGTTTACATCGGCAGCATTGGCTGCAATGCCACGTTCTATTTCGTAACTATCGGTTTTGGTTAGTTTTTCCCATTCTACAATAAAACCTTCGCCATCAAAATCGTCGCTTACATTTCTAATTACGCCTTTTTCTGGCACAGGGCGTGTGGTGCTTTCGGTAGCTGATGTGCTGTTAGGGTCGGTTAATCCATACTCAATCCATTTAGTAGTTGCAGTGGCGTGTATGCCTTTTACCCTAAGGTCTATTGCATCTGCAACTGTTGCTTTGGTTACTACCAATGTTTTAATGGCTGTACGCTTTTGCGTAAGCTGGTTTTCTAGTGCCAAAATTTCGGCATCGGCAGTTTCTAATGCATCAATATGGGCTTGTGTGGTGGCAGGAGTATCGGGTTGCCCTGTCCACGATGCTGCATTGTTGGTAATACCAGTTTTTTGTGCTTTAAGCCTGTCTATTACGGCTTGCACATAGGTTAATTTAGCCATAAAAATTGATTTGTGCCACTACCCATACTATTGTTACAGCTATTGGGTAGTAGCTGGTTAATAAAAAGAGTTGAAAATGAATGTGTTGTGTATAATATTTTGCCAAAAGCAATAGTATTTTTGGCAAAAACAGGGCTATTCTTGGCAAAAACAGGGGTATTTTTGACAAAAACAGGGGTATTCTTGACAAAAACAGGGCTGTGTTTGGCAAGTATTGGGCTGTTTATGACAAGGGTTTTGGTGTTTTTGACATCAATTGATTGATGTGTGGCAAAAGTTGTGCTATGGGTGTCAACTATTGGTCTACTTGTGTCAAGGGTTGGGCTATTCTTAAAATAATCAGTTAAGTGCTTGCTTGCTGTGATAAAATTACAATGTATAAAGTTAAGGGTTAATATGTTACTAGCTTTGGTCAATTTTAATTTATTTGACAAAGCAATAATAAGGCATATTTGATATATTTATTGATTTTTTTATTTGGTTTCGTTTCTACAAATAGGGCTATAATATTGTGGGTAGGTTAATAACTACTAGAAAAATAAAACTTCAGACAATTTGCTATTATTGAGATTTAAAAGTTGAGTATGATTTCCTAAAACTGTAAATAAAATTGATTTATTAAATGCTTTATATGGAGTAAGTGCAGTAGAATTATCTCTACAACTAATAACAGTAAATTTTGATGTTGAAATATCAAATTTGTACAAATGATTTACACCACTTGTTACAATCAAATTATCATTTTCATCAAAATCAATTTCGGCATAATTTGTTTTATATAATTTTTCAAAAGGAATGAATAATGCCAAGCTATCTAAAGTAGCATAAAATATTTGACCACTAAAATTGGTACACCAAATTCGTCCAAATTTATCTTCACGTAAACAACTTACGGCATTGCCTCTACTTTGATTGTTGTTATACAATTTAAAATTTGTACCATCATATTTTACTAAACCTGCTTCTGTACCAAACCACAAAAAACCTTGTTTGTCTTGCTTCATATCATATACTTCATTGCTTGGCAGTCCATTGCTGGTTTCATATTGAAAATAAGAAGGCGATTGACTGTGCAAGTAACTTATGCAAAAAATAGTAAAGAAAAAGTGAATAAATAATTTCATTAAAGCAGCTCTAATCAAACAAATATGAATGTAATTGCAAATGTTTGAATTCTAAACAAGCTTGCTGCTTATTTTTGCAACCTAAATTTATTTTATGATTGCTACTCCAATACAACAAAAAGATATTGCTACGCAAGTAGATTTTTTGCCTTTACAAGGTACAGATTATGTTGAATTTTATGTGGGCAATGCCAAGCAAGCTGCACACTTTTACAAAACTGCTTTTGGCTTTCAAAGCCTTGCTTATGCTGGGCCAGAAACTGGCGTTAAGGATAAAGTTAGTTATGTTATTCGTCAAAATAAATTAACTTTTGTTTTAACAACACCTTTAAGAACAGGCAATGAAATTGCTGATCATATTTATAAGCACGGTGATGGTGTAAAATTTTTAAGTTTAAAAGTTGAAGATGCAACTGATGCTTGGGAGCAAACAACACAACGTGGCGGCAAAAGTTTTATGGAACCCACAACTTTAAAAGATGCAAATGGAGAAGTGGTTATAAGCGGCATTCATACTTATGGAGAAACTGTTCATTTATTTATTGAAAGAAAAAATTACAATGGCATTTTTATGCCAGGGTTTGTTGCATGGAAAAGTGCTTACAACCCAACAAACACTGGGCTTCAATATGTTGATCATTGTGTTGGTAATGTGGGTTGGAATCAAATGAATCCTTGGGTAAAATTTTATGAAGATGTAATGGGCTTTAAAAATATTTTGAGTTTTGATGATAAAGATATTTCTACAGAATATAGTGCATTGATGAGTAAAGTAATGAGTAATGGCAATGGTTATGTTAAGTTTCCTATTAACGAACCAGCAGAAGGAAAAAAGAAAAGTCAGGTAGAAGAGTATTTAGATTTTTACAATGGAGAAGGTGTGCAACACGTTGCTATTGCTACAAAAAATATTATTGAAACCGTAACCGAATTACAAAAACGTGGTATTGAATTTTTAAAAATTCCTGCAAGTTATTACGAAACAGTTTTAGATAGAGTTGGCGAAATTGACGAAGACCTAAAACCTTTAAGTGAATTGGGAATTTTAATTGATAGAGATGAAGAAGGTTATTTATTACAAATATTTACCAAACCTTTAGAAGACAGACCAACATTATTTTTTGAAATTATACAACGCAAAGGAGCAAAAAGTTTTGGCAAAGGAAACTTTAAAGCTTTGTTTGAAGCTTTGGAAAAAGAACAAGATTTAAGAGGTAACTTGTAGTTATTATTTCAGTATAATGAAAATTCTTTTCTTGATAAACATTGTTAATTGGTTAGAAAAAAATATGCTGCAATGTCCATCAAAAAAGTATTTGGGCATTGAGTGCTTTGGGTGTGGTTTGCAACGAAGCTTTATTTTGCTATTAAAAGGAAACTTTGTTGATAGCTTAAAAATGTATCCAGCTACTTTACCAATATTATTTGTTTTTTGCTATACTATTCTGCATTTAAAATTCAAGTTTAATAATGGTGCAAAAGTTATTCAGTATAGTTTCGTTTCAACTTCTGCGATCATTGTTATTTTCTATATTTATAAAATATTCACTCATAAAATTTTTTAAATAAATAATGGAAACTCCAAACCTCAATTTCGTTAATAAACAAAATAACCTACCAAATGGTCAAACTGTTTTGATACTAGGAATTATTTCAATTGCAAGTTGCTTTTTATATGGATTACCAGGTTTAGTTTGTGGCATTATTGCAATTGTATTATCAAATAGAGATTTAAAGCTATACAATTCTAATCCAAACGCATATACAGCAAATTCTTTTAACAACTTAAAAACTGGCAGAACTTGTGCTATCATTGGCGTATCGTTAAGTGCAGTTTTTATTTTATTTGTAATCATTTACTTGGCTGTTTTTGGAGCAATTTTTATAAAACTTTTTCAAGAGGCAAGTCATTATCATTAGAATATTTTTTTTCAAAGCACGGAAAGTAAAATACCCTTATTTTAGCCAAAACAAATTAACTACTTATGGACAATCAGAATCCACAACAAAACTTTTTTAATCAGCAAACATCTTTACCAAATGCTACTGCTGTTTTAGTTCTTGGAATTATTTCAATTGTTGGCTGTTTTTGCTACGGTATTGTGGGTCTTATTTGTGGCATTATAGCATTAGTACTTGCATCTAAAGATATGTCTAAACTTAGGGCTACACCAGAATTATTTACTGAAGGCTCTGTGAAAAATTTAAGAGCAGGTAAAGTATGTGCTATTATTGGCTTATGCTTATCTGCAGTTTATTTAATTTTTGTAATCTTCTTGTTCGCTACTATTGGTTTTGAAGCTTTAAAACACCCAGAAAATTTTAATTCTCATTTTTAATTTTTTATATTTGAATAATATCACTAACAAAAAATTTAATTATCAAAATAAAAGTGTCAACAATTACATTTGTTGACACTTTTATTTTATACATCAAGTATGAATTTTACCACAGCATCTTCTGCCACAAGAACTCATTTTAAACAAAACAAATTATTGCAATTTTGTCTTGCAATTTTTCTATTTTTTTGGATTGGAACATTTATCAATACAACAAATAAAGCAAACTGGTACACAGAAAACACACTTGTTGTTTTATTTTTAATTGGCTTATTTGTCTCTTATAAAAAATTTAAGTTTAGCGATTTAAGCTATAGCTTAATCACAGTGTATTTGCTATTACATATTTATGGAGCAGAATATACTTATGCTGAAAATCCTTTTGGCTACTGGTTAAAGGATAATTTACATTTACAAAGAAATCATTACGATAGAATTGTGCATTGTAGTTTTGGTTTGCTACTGGCTTATCCAATGAGAGATTATTTTAAAAATCATTTCCAATGGCCCAATTGGGTTTGCTGGGTTTTGCCTTGCGAAATAACTCTATCGTTTGGAGCAATGTATGAATTGATAGAGGGGTTGGTGGCAGATATTTTTTTTCCAGCAGAAGGAGATGCTTACTTAGGAACTCAAGGCGATATTTGGGATGCACAAAAAGATATAGGCATTGCTTTTACAGGTGCTATTATTGCAATGATTATTTTTAGTTCTCTAAAGAAAACATTAAAGAAATAGAACTATAAACTTTAAACACTCAACTATATAAATGCACTCGTTAAAAGAATTATCAGAATTATTTGCAAAGCATTTTAATACAAGTCATTTTCCTGCTCAACCTCAAAATTTGTATGAGCCTTGTGATTATTTTTTACAAATTGGTGGCAAAAGAATTCGCCCTGTACTGTGTTTATTAGGTAACGAATTGTTTGATGAAATACATAAAGATGCTTACCAAGTAGCTACTGCTGTTGAATTGTTTCACAACTTTACTTTGATACACGATGATATGATGGATGCTGCAAGTTTGCGTAGAGGAATGCAAACTGTTCACACAAAATACAACAGCAATATTGCTTTGCTAAGTGGCGATGTAATGCTGATTCGTGGTTATGAATACATTAATAAAATTGATACACATTATCAATCAAGAATTTTGGGGTTGTTTAATACAACTGCAACACAAGTTTGCGAAGGGCAGCAGATGGATATGGATTTTGAACAAAAAGAAAATGTATTGTTGGACGATTATATAAAAATGATAAGTTTAAAAACTAGTGTATTGCTGGCTGCAGCTTTGCAAATGGGTGCCATTATTGGTGGTGCAAGCGAGGGAAATTGCAAACA
>JAPLER010000361.1:0-6437 GCA_026391115.1 Bacteroidota bacterium
AATTCTCCTTAATGGCAAGTTTACGTGCTGCAAGCCAAGCAATAAGTTATGAATTAGCGATGGGTTTAAGTTTGTTGGCTTTGCTTTGCACTACTGGTACTTTGCAATTAGGAGTGATTGTTAAACAACAACAAGCTGTAGGTCATTTTTGGAATATAGCATATCAACCACTTGGTTTTTTAATATTCTTTATTTGTGCAATGGCTGAGTGTAATAGAACACCTTTTGATTTGCCAGAGGCAGAAAATGAATTGAACTTTGGTTATCATCAAGAATACTCATCAATGAAATTGGGTTTTTATCTTTTTGCAGAATACATTAATATGATTATGAGTAGTGCTTTAATGGCTACAATGTATTTTGGTGGATATGATATTCCTTTTGTTGATGATAATTTATTATACAATTCCAGTGGAATTTGGCACACACAAATTACTTTTTTCATATTTTTATTTATGTGGATTAGATGGACAATTCCAAGATTTAGATATGACCAATTGATGAACCTTGGCTGGAAAACAATGATACCATTGGCTTTGTTTAATTTAATTGCAAGTTGTGCTTATATGTTATGGAAAGCTCAAGGGTTTCATTTTTAATAAAATCTATTATGAAATTTTTTATACAAAATAATACTAATGCAAAGGGATACTGGATAATTTTAAGCAAAACTTTAAGGAATATCTTTTTGGTTGGTTTGACAGTAAATTTTTTTCTTGGATTATTTAAACAAGGCTATAAAGATTCAGAGTATAAACTTATTGCAGCATATTTTGCTCTTGGTTGTGGTTTATTAGCTTTTTTGTTGGATATTATTCATTGGTTAAAGCCTATGTGGTTTGAAAATAAAAAAGCTGAATAATGAGTTAAACTTGAATGGTGCCAACGCCACAAAAGTTTAATAGTAGTAATAAAGTTGGGACAATAATAAAAGAAAAAATAAACCAATGGTTTATTTAATTGGTTAAGAAAATTGATAAAATATATTTGCGAACTTTTATAAAATGCAAGCACTAACACAAAGAGTAAAACAGGTTGATAGAAAACCAATGACATTTCTAGAGAGATTGTATCTCTGGAATATTGTTAAAGGTATGTTCATCACTTTCAGTCACATATTTAAGAAAAAACCAACCATTCGGTATCCTGAACAAAAACGTCCTTTTAGCCCTGTGTTTAGAGGATTGCACGTTTTAAACAGAGATGAAGAAGGGCGTGAAAACTGTACTGCTTGTGGGTTGTGTGCTGTGGCTTGTCCTGCAGAAGCTATTACAATGGAAGCTGCTGAACGTTTGCCAAATGAAGAGCATTTATATCGAGAGGAAAAATATGCAGCTAAATATGAGATTAATATGTTGCGTTGTATTTTTTGTGGCTTATGCGAAGAAGCTTGTCCTAAAGATGCAATTTATTTAAGTGAAACTTTTGCTCCAGCTAATTTTACACGTAAAGGGTTTATCTATGGTAAACAAGATTTATTAATTCCAAATGTAAAAAATGAAGCTGAAGATTTTGCTAAAGCTAAGGGAGTTTAGAATATAGAATGATGAATGTAAAATTCAAAATTCATAACTCATAATTTAAAAAATGAACTTAACACATATACTTTTTTTTATTTTAAGTGGTCTTGCAATTGTAAGTGCAATTATGGTGCTTATCAGCAAAAGTCCTGTACACAGTGTATTGTGGCTTATTGCTGTTTTTTTTGCAATTAGTGGTCATTACATTTTATTAAATGCACAATTTTTAGCTATTGTAAATTTAATTGTTTATGCAGGTGCCATTATGGTGTTGTTTTTATTTGTTATAATGATGATGAATTTAAACAAAGACACTGACCCACAAAAAAACATTTGGATAAAATTTGCAGGTGTTATTAGTGGGGGTTGTTTTTTAATTGTTTTGATTTCTTTGGTGGGTCAAGCAACTGAAATTAATAACAAACAAGCATTAACTGGAATTGGAAATATTGGAATGATAAAAACTTTGGGTAAAGTTCTATTTACAGATTTTGTTGTTCCTTTTGAAATAAGTAGTGTGTTATTTTTAAGTGCAATGGTTGGTGCTGTTGTCATTGGGAAAAAGTAATTAGTCAATTCGATAATTTGGCAATGTGCCAATGAATTGCCGAATTGTTAAATTGTTGAATTATCAAATTAGGTTTATGCCAATAAATTATTATATCATTTTCGCTTTAACACTTTTTACAATTGGTGTTGTAGGTGTATTAACACGTAGAAACGCTATTATTGTTTTTATGTGTATTGAGTTAATGCTAAACGCAGTGAATTTGCTTTTAGTTGCTTTTAGTAAAATGCATTATGGTGCTGCTTATTTAACTGATAAATCAACAACAGTTGGAGCAGAAGCTCAAATTTTTGTATTTTTTATAATGGTTGTTGCAGCAGCAGAAGTAAGTGTTGGCTTGGCTATTATAGTAATGTTGTATAGAAATATACATAGCATTGATATTAATTTTTTAAATAGACTTAAAAACTAATTGTGGATTTTGAATTGAAATTATGCACATAATCAAACTCATAATTCTTAATTCATAACTCATAATTCTCAAAGTATGAATAAACTTGTTTACTTAATTCCATTGTTTCCTTTGGTTGGTTTTTTAATCAATGGATTAATGCGTAATTCATTATCAAAAACACTTTCTGGAATTATTGGTAGTGTTGCTATATTGGCTTCATTTATTGTCAGCCTTGTTTTATTTTTTGATGTTAAAACTAATGGTGCAATGGCTGTAAATCCATTGTTTACTTTTATTAAAACTACTGGTTTACAAATTGATTTTGCATTTCAAGTTGATCAGCTTTCATCTATATTTTTACTAATTATTACTGGCATTGGTTTTTTAATTCACGTGTATTCTACTTCGTATATGCACGAAGAGGAAAGTCATCACTTTGCTCGATATTTTGCATATTTAAACTTATTTGTTTTCTCAATGTTATTATTAGTATTGGGTGCAAATTTTGTAATAATGTTTATTGGCTGGGAAGGTGTGGGTCTGTGCTCATATTTGCTCATAGGATATTGGTTTAAAAATAATAATTACAATTATGCTGCTAAAAAAGCATTTGTAATGAATAGGATAGGAGATTTAGGTTTTTTACTAGCTTTATTTTGGGTAATAAATAAACTAGGTACAGCAAATTATGCAGATGTTTTTGCAAATCTTTCCAAGCTAAGTACAACAGATGTAACTGCTATTACAATGTTATTGTTTGTAGGTGCAATGGGCAAATCTGCTCAAATTCCTTTATACACTTGGTTGCCAGATGCAATGGCTGGTCCAACGCCAGTCAGTGCTTTAATACACGCTGCAACAATGGTTACTGCTGGTATTTATATGATTGCACGTAGCAATGCATTGTTTAGTTTAAGTGAATTTACAATGCACTTTATAGCAATTATTGGGTTGGTAACCGCATTGTTTTCTGCTACAATTGCTATTAAACAAAATGATATAAAAAAAGTATTGGCATACTCAACAGTAAGTCAATTGGGTTATATGTTTTTGGGTTTAGGATGTGGTGCTTTTACAGGTGCAGTTTTTCATGTAATGACACATGCATTTTTTAAAGCTCTATTATTCTTGGGTGCTGGTTCAGTAATTCACGCAATGCACCACGAACAAGATATTAGAAAAATGGGTGGTTTAAAAAAGAAATTGCCAATTACACACATTACTTTTTTATTAGGTTGTATCGCTATCTCTGGTATTCCTCCTTTTAGTGGTTTTTTTAGTAAAGATGAAATTTTAGCCGCTGCTTTTGCACATAATAAAATATATTGGGTGTTGGGTGTAGTTGGTGCTTGTATGACAGCTTTTTATATGTTTAGACTTTACTCAACTACTTTTTTAGGAAACTTTAGAGGTACACATAATCAAGAACATCATTTGCACGAAAGTCCTAAAGCAATGACGTTCCCATTAATTGTATTAGCTATACTCAGTGTAGTTGGAGGTTTAATTGGAATTCCTGAAATTTTAGGCGGAAGTCATCAGCTTCATCATTTTTTATCGCCAGTTTTAACTAGCGAAAAAGCTCATTCAATAGATCATTCAACTGAGTATATGTTAATGGGTATAAGTGTTACATTAGCAGCTATTGCAATATTATTTGCTATTAATAAATTTAGTAAAAAGCCAGAACTTGAAGATGCACAAGGCTTTGGAAAAGTATTAGAAAATAAGTGGTATGTAGATGAATTATATGACACCATTATTTCAAAGCCAATTTTATGGTTAAGTAATTTCTTTAAAAACATAGTTGAAAAAAGTGGAATTGATGGTGCTGTAAATGGTGTTGGAAAATTTGTTCAATACAGCTCACGTCAAATACGTTTAGTACAAAGTGGGCAGGTTGGTAGTTATATATTAATGATGATTGCAGCATTTGTTGTTATTATTTTTATATGGATAAATGACGGTCATATTTTTAGAATTTTAAGCAAAATATTTTAGAATGTAGAATAATGAATTATAAATTATGAATGTTGTTTATTGCGTTCATAACTCTTAATTCATAACTCTTAATAAAAAGGAAAATGTATTCTTTATTACTCATATTAATTCCAGTTGTTGCAGGTATTACTACTTTCTTTTTGAAGGATGAAAAAACTGCTAAAGGATTTTCACTGCTAGGTGCTATTGCAACTTTAGTTATTTCATTATTAAGTTTGTGTAATAAAACACAACTTGGTTATAATGCAGATTGGATTCCAAATTTGAATGCACATTTTTCTTTGTCATTAGACGGGGTAAGCAAAATGTTGTGTTTACTCAATAGCATTTCTTTGCCAATTATTTTTATTTCAATATACAATTCGAGCTACAAAAACAATAATCAATTTTTTGCTTTAATGTTATTAATGCAAGCAGGTATTATGGGTGTTTTTTTGGCTAATGATGCTTTGTTATTTTACTTCTTTTGGGAACTAGCTTTAATACCAGCTTATTTTTTATGTAGCATTTGGGGTGGAGAAAAACGAATTCAAGTTACATTCAAATTCTTCATTTATACATTTGTTGGTTCATTATTAATGCTACTTGGATTAATTTATTTATATCTTCAAACACCAGGAGGACATTCATTTGCATATAATGATTTCTTAAAACTAAATCTTTCATTGCATCAGCAAAACTTTGTATTTGCATTAATGTTTATTGCTTTTGCTATTAAAATGCCCATCTTCCCTTTTCACACGTGGCAACCAGATGCTTACGAACAAGCACCAACACCTGTTACAATGGTTTTAAGTGGTGTTATGGTTAAAATGGGAATTTTTGCTGTAATAAAATGGCTATTGCCAATCGTTCCACTGGGTGTAAAAAGTCATAGCAACTTTGTGATAATTCTTTCTGTCATTGGAATGATTTACGCTTCATTAATTGCTATAAAGCAAGACGATGTTAAAAGACTAATTGCTTATTCATCTATTGCTCATATTGGATTAATGTGTGCAGCAATTTTCACCAAATCAACACAAGGGATGGATGGCGTTTTAATACAAATGTTTAATCATGGTATTAATGTCATTGGACTTTGGATTGTAGCTGATGTAGTCGAAAAACAAGTTGGCACTCGTAAATTGAGTGAATTAGGTGGGCTTGCACATAAAGCACCAATATTAACTATTCTTTTAGTAGTAATGGCATTTGCTAATATAGCTTTGCCATTAACCAATGCTTTTGTTGGTGAATTTTTAATGTTCAGTGGGTTGTTTACATTTAATATCTGGTTTGCAGCTATTGCTTTAATCAGTATTATTTTGGGAGCTGTATATACTTTAAGCATGGTGCAAAAAATGTTCTATGGCAATACAGTTTTACAAACTGAAAATGCTATTGATATTAGTTTAAATATAAAAATCGCATTGATTATTTTGGTGATAATGGTTCTTATTTTAGGCGTTTATCCAACACCAATATTCAATTTAATACACTCCTAAAAGTAAAGAAATTTTCTCTTAGTGAGGTGTAGCAATCTGTAAAAAAATAAAATTAAATTGCCCCTTTAGGGGTTGGGGTTTATGAATACAATTATTGTTTCTGCTTTATTGGGTGTAGTAATGATGTTTAGTGGAATTTTTGCCACCAGTAAAATTGCTATAAGAAATATTGCCATTATTGGGTTGTTAGTTTTATTATTTGCCAATATTGCCAATACTTATGGCTGGTGTAATATTAATGTTGATACAAAAGGAATGTTGGAATTTACCAAGTTTGGTTTGTTCTTCAATACAATTGCTATCTTCTCAACATTGGTTTATGTTATTTTAAGTGGCAGCGATATTGTTGCAGTTGGTAATAATGCTGCTGAATATTTTGCTTTAATATTTTTTGTTTTATGTGGCGTCTCAATTTTATCTGCATATCAAACTTTATTAATGCTTTTTTTGGGAGTAGAAATAATGAC
>JAPLER010000361.1:6450-10632 GCA_026391115.1 Bacteroidota bacterium
ACTAGCAGGAACAGATAAAAAGAATTTAAAAAGTAATGAAGCGTCATTAAAATATTTTTTAATGGGAGCATTTAGTACAGGTATAATGTTAATGGGAATTACATTAATGTATGGTTCAATGGGTACGTTTAATATTGCTTTTGAAATTCCAGCTGATAAGCATACAACTTATGGCATTTTATTGCCATTGGGTTTGTTGTTTATATTTGTTTCAATGGCATTTAAAGTAAGTGCTGCTCCTTTCCATTTTTGGACACCAGATGTTTACGATGGAACTCCAACGGTATTCACAAGTTTCATGTCAACAGTTGTAAAAGCAGCAGGCTTTATCGCATTTATCAAATTATTTGAAACACGTTTTTTTCAATTAAAAGAATCTTGGCATTTAATATTGCCACTTGTTATTATTTTAACTTTATTGATAGGCAACATTACTGCTGTTTTTCAACAAAGTATTAAGCGTATGTTGGCTTACAGTTCTATAGCCCAAGCTGGTTTTATGTTATTTGCTTTATACAGTAATAATGTAGCAAGCAAAGAAGGTATTTTGTTATATAGTGCTGCATATAGTTTAGCTACTATTGGTTTATTTGCGGTTTTGATAAAAGTAAAAGATTACACTTATGATGGATTTAATGGCTTGGCTAAAACACAGCCAGTATTAGCAGCAACAGCAACAGTATTTTTACTTTCGTTAGCTGGTATTCCTTTAACAGCAGGTTTCTTTGCAAAATATTATATGCTTACTTCTGCTATTCAATCTCACTCTGGTTTTACAATAGTTATCATAGCTGTTTTGTTTGCTGCTGTTAGTGTTTACTATTATTTCAGAGTTATTCAATCAATGTATTTTAAACAAGGAAACCCAGAGACGATAGCAATTACCTCTACATTCAAATATGCATTATTGGTAGTAGCTGCTTTGGTAATTCTTTTGGGTATAATGCCTAATATCTTGTTGCAATTTTTATATTTCTAATTATTTATACTACAAACTTTTTGCCTATTTGAATATTCAAATAGGCTTTTTTATTTTAAAATAAAATGAAATAACTACCATTAAGCATATATCATTAACCACTCATAACTTTCCTTAATTGTAAACATATTTACTCATAAATTTACTCTCTAAAAATTAACTGAATGAAAAAATTAATTCTACTTGCAATACCCACATTCTTATTTGGGGGAATTGCAAAAGCACAATTCGACATTGAGTCTCTTAAAGCTCAAATGGGCTCAATGACAAAGTCTTCGAAAGACACAAGTAAAGCAGGAAGTAAAAAAACTACAGTTGCTGAAAAAACTAAAGGAAACACAAAGTATGATGGATTGTTTACATTGTATCAGGATACAGCTACAGGTAGTATGCAGATGTATATTAAAAAAGATCAACTTGGTAAAGAGTTTATTTATCAAAGCTTTTCAATGAATGGCCCTACTGCATTATTTTTAAATCAAAGTATGCATAGAACTACATTGGTTTTTAAAATGGTTAAAGCATTTGATAAAATTGAATTTCAATTGGTAAATACAGATTTTTATTATGATAAAAATAATGCTATAAGTAAGACTGCAAATGTAGATAAAGCGGAAGCTGTTTTCTATACAGATAAGTTTAGTGTAGAAGATAGTTTAGGCTATTTAGTAAGTGGCGATGGTTTATTTATTAGTGAAAAACTAGACCCAGTAAAACCACCAAGTATGCCATCTTTTTTTGGCCCTGGTTTAAGTTTTGGTTTAGGTCAATTAAATTCATCTAAATCTAAATATTATACAATTCGTTCTTTTCCAAATAACACAGATGTAGTTGTAGATATGGCTTATGATAATCCTAATGCATTAGTAGGTGCTGCAGATGTTACAGACCCACGTTATGTTCGTGTTCGTATGCAACACAGTTTTATTGAAATGCCAAAAAATGACTTTAAACCTCGTAAAGATGACCAACGTGTTGGTTATTTTATGGAGCAAGTTACCAATCAAACTAGTTTAAGCACAGTTCCTTATAAAGATATGATTCATAGATGGAATTTAGTTAAAAAGGATCCAACCGCTGCGTTAAGTGAGCCTGTTGAACCAATTGTTTGGTGGATTGAAAATACAACACCAGTTGAATATCGTCAAACTATTATGGATGCTGGAATGAAATGGAACGAAGCTTTTGAAAAAGCTGGTTTTAAAAATGCAGTTCAAATGAAAATGATGCCGGATACTGCAACTTGGGATCCTGCTGATATACGTTATAATGTTATTCGTTGGGTAGCAAGTGCTGCACCTAGTTATGGTGCAATTGGACCATCATTTGTAAATCCACGTACAGGACAAATCTTAGGTGCAGATATAACTGTTGAGTGGTTTAGTGGAAGTTCTACACCAATTTTTGATGAGTTATACAATGGTTCAAGTGCTGCTGAAACAAATACTTTAGGTAATATATTGCCTTGGAAAGAAAATAGTCATAATCATAATAATTGTACTTTAGCTCAAGAGTTAAAAGCACAATATGTAACTGGTTTAACAGCATTGGAAACTGCTGGGGCAAATGATGTTGAATTGAAGCAAATGCATAAGGAATTTTTGACTTATTTGATTATGCATGAAATGGGGCATACAATGGGTTTAATGCATAATATGAAAGCAAGTCAAATGTTATCTCCAGCAGAAGTTAATAATATAGAAATTACTCATAAAATTGGTACTATGGCTAGTGTTATGGATTATCCATCTATTAATGTTGCTCTAGATAAAACAAAGCAAGGAGATTATTATACAACTAAATCAGGACCTTATGATCATTGGGCTATTGAGTATGGCTATAAACAATTTGAAAATAGTTATGATGAAGAAATGGGATTAACCAAAATTCTTTCTCGTAGTAATGAACCATATTTAATTTTTGGAAACGATGGTGACGATATGCGTAGTCCAGGAAGAGGAATTGACCCAAGAGTGAATGTAAATGATTTTACAAATGATATGATGACTTATGCAGAAGATAGATATAAACTTGTAAATACTTTAATGCCAAAATTGGTAGCAAAGTATGCAAAACCTAATCAATCTTATGCAGAATTAAGAGCAAGATATGGCACAATAAATCGTCAAAGAATAGATATGACAAGTGCTATTAGTTGTTATATTGGCGGTGTTTATATTGATAGAAGTCAACCTGAACAAAAAAGTGCTAACAAGCCAATGACACCTACTCCTGTTGCAACACAGAAGAAGGCAATGGAACTTTTAAACAAATATGTTTTTGCTCCAAATGCTTTTGATGCAGATGCACAAGTATTTCCTTATTTACAACGCCAACGTAGAGGTTATGACCAAGGTGCAGGAGAAGATTTTAAAGTAACAAGTTTACCCTCTTCGCTACAATACAATGCATTAATTCATATTTTAAATCCAAATACGTTATTGCGTATTACCAATACTCGTTTATATGGCAATACTTATAGCGTTGCAGATGTAATGAGTGATTTAACAAAAGGTATTTTTGATGCAGACATAAATGGTAATGCAAATCTCTATCGTCAATATTTGCAAACTGCATTTGTTGAACTTTTAGGTACAATAGCACAAGGAAAAATGGGTGATGATGTTGCACGTAGTGCAGCACGTTATACCTTAAAGAAAATTAAAACAAGATTAGCAACTGCTGTATCTACTAATGAGGAAACTAAAGCTCACAGAGCAAATCTAGTTTTCTTAATTGATGATGCCACAACGGTAAAATAGTTTTATTTTAAAGTAATAAGTTTAAATAGCCTTCTTTGAAGGCTATTTTTATTAATGAATCATATTTCTTAACAGTTGTAAAATATCTACTTGAAAATTTCAAATAATAATTCAAACACAGGACATAGAATATTACTTTGTTTTATGGTGGATATGCAAAGGATTTTTTAAAATCATATATTAACGTTTTTTTATATATGGCGAGTGTATTTATAAGCATATTGAAGTTGTTTAAAATAATTTTTTGTTGTATTAAAATAAAATAGAACCCTCAACAGTTAAGGATTTTGACTAGAAATAATAATAACAGTGAGAGTTCAAAGCGAAAATAAGATTAAAGCATTAGTTGTACCATATTTAAGTGTTGGAAAAAGGGGTAAGAAAAGTAAATTATGTTTAGCCAAAGTGTTTCTTTTAATAATAAAACGATTAAAAACAGGT
>JAPLER010000327.1 GCA_026391115.1 Bacteroidota bacterium
TAGAGAATATATAGCATTATACTTTGAAGCGTCAAAAAAGTATGCAGTAGTTTCTGCAGTTGATGTTGATGGCTTTGCCAAACTATCTAAACTTAAATACTATTTATGGCTAGTATCAATCTGTTGCTTGGTAATATCATCAATAATTAGTTATTTTTTGGCATCCACAGCATTAAAGCCATTATCAAAGCTTAATACACAAATACAACAAACCACAGAACAAAACCTAAGTCAAAATGTATTTGTTGCAAAAGGAAAAGACGAGGTAAGCAAGATTGCAATCAACTTTAATGGTTTGATGTTGCGACTGGTTAAGGCCTTTGATATTCAAAAAAACTTTATTCACCATGCATCTCATGAGTTACGCACACCTTTAGCTACAATGTATGCGACTACAGAGCACGCTTTGAATAAAAATTTAAACACTGATGAGTATAAAGACGTCTTAAAATCTTTAAAACACGAACAGAATAATTTAATTGAATTAACCAATTCGTTATTACTATTATTTCAATTTGAAAAGCTTCAATTTAAACCCAACTTTCAAAAGCTAAGGGTAGATGAGTTAATTTATGATGCTATTAGTATAGGACAAAAAAATTTTCCGGGTATTATCATCAATTTTGTTTTTGAAAACATTGAAGAGGAAGATAGCTTGATTGTTAAGGGTAACGAAGTTTTGCTTAAATCAGCGTTCAATAATTTAATTAAAAATGCTTTTTTATATTCAAGCAATAATCAGTTAAAAATTACACTTAGTGTTTTAGATAATAAGGCAAAAATTAGTTTTGAAAATAAAGGCACTCATCTTTCTCAATCGGTAATTGAAAATATTAAGCAACCTTTTTCTAGTGGCGAAAATATTGGTATTAAAGGGATTGGCTTAGGCTTGTCTATTGTAGATAGGATAGTGACTTTTCATAAAGGAACATTTACTTATATACCTGTTGATATAGATACTAATCTATTTACTATACAGCTATAGCTAAAAATTTTTCTAGAATAATTAGCATTGATTTGATACTACAAAAAAGCTATCTTAATATTAAGATAGCTTTTACTTACTAGTCCGTCTTCTTTATAAAAAGTCCTTACTTTATTATTCTGCTTCTACTGGTATAGTGCCACTAGATTGCATTTCGGCAATTTTAGCTCTAATTTTGCCCTCTATTTCATTCGATAAATCAGGATTGTCATTTAGTAGTTGCTTTACCGTATCTCTACCTTGTCCTAATTTATTACTATCATAACTAAACCAACTTCCACTTTTTTGAACAATACCTAACTCAACGCCCATATCAATTATTTCACCTGTTTTACTTATGCCCTCCCCAAAAATAATATCAAACTCTGCAATTCTAAACGGAGGAGCTACTTTGTTTTTTACCACTTTTACTTTTGCTCTGTTTCCTATAGCAGCATCACCATCTTTAATTTGAGATACTCTTCTAATATCTAATCTTACAGAAGCATAAAACTTAAGAGCATTACCACCAGTGGTTGTTTCTGGGTTACCAAACATAACACCAATTTTTTCTCTTAACTGATTAATAAAAATACAAACTGTATTCGTTTTATTAATTGTAGCCGTTAATTTTCTTAAAGCCTGACTCATTAATCTTGCTTGTAAACCCATTTTGCTATCACCCATTTCACCTTCAAGTTCACTTTTTGGCACTAACGCAGCAACAGAATCTATCACTACAACATCTAAAGCTCCAGAAAGAATTAATCTATCAGCAATTTCAAGTGCTTGCTCGCCATAATCTGGTTGAGATATTAAAAGATTGTCAACATCTACACCTAACTTTTGAGCATAACTACTATCAAACGCATGTTCTGCATCAATAATTGCACAAACGCCACCTTTTTTTTGTGCCTCAGCAATAATGTGTATTGCAATGGTTGTTTTACCACTACTTTCAGGTCCATATATTTCTACAATTCTACCTTTAGGCACACCCCCTACTCCAAGTGCTGTATCTAAACCTATAGAGCCTGTACTGATTACTTCCATTTGTTGCTCAGCTCTATCGCCAAGCATCATTACACTCCCTTTACCATAGTCTTTGTCAATTTTATCTATCGTTAACTTTAAGGCTTTTAACTTTTCTGCATTTGTTGAAGTACTCATATCAATATTTATTTTAAAGAAAGAACAAAACTAAGGGGAATTTATTTACAATAACTAATTTTTTTAGCATTTATTTTTCAACAAATCTTAAATAAAAAAAGTTAAGACACTGTCCTAACTTTTTTTGTAGCGAAGTTGCCACAATTATCTAATCAGATTTTAAGCGATTGGTTGTTGCTTAATAGCAATATTTAGTATTTTAATTATGAAACAATATAGATCACCAAAAAAATAAAACAATGTAACAATAATTCAAAAACAAAGCAAAAAACAATCTTTCAGGAAATGTATTCGAAAGTAAATGGATTAAAGCAGGTCTATTACTTCAATGCACAGGCTCGAAACAAGATTTTTATGCTAGCAATTATAATTGATGTAGAACACTATTGGAAATGGCAATAACAATGTAGAGACACATTACAAAGTATTCAGTTCCGTTATAGTAATAGGTAAAAATTGCATAAAATGAATAAAGGTTTATTAATAATTTTTGTTCTGTACTTGCTTAATTAATATTGAAAAATAAAGTTCACACACAAAAATTTGCATTTCAGACACTTTTTTTGCTTTTTGCATTTGCTAAAGCTAAATTCGTCCATTCAAGTAAATATGAAATATCTCTGTATCATCTTAATGCTCATTTTTTTTTCCAGTTGCAATAAAAGCTTGGAAAACAAAAACAATGATAGAGGTACTTCTTTAAATTTCGATGGCATAGACGATCAATTAATAGTTCCAAATTATAATAAATTAAAAATAACTACAGGAACAATTGAAGCTTGGTTTAAAACTTCTAAAAAAGACAGTTTAGAATGGCATGCTATTCTAGCTAAGGAGTTGGCTTATGAAATAGCAATTTTTCATTACAAACCTGCTAGTTACAATTGGGCTGAAAAACAAACTTTTTATTTTGGTGATACAATGCCACTCAATGAGTGGCATCATATGGCTTTAAGTTTTAGAGATAATGTGGATAATGGCTCACAACTTTTTTTTGATGGAAAACCGATAGGTAAACCATTTAAAATTAGTGTTTTAGACCAAGGTTCAGAGCTATATGTTGGGAGTAATCACTTCACAGACCAGTATTTTTCTGGAAATATTGATGAAGTTCGTATTTGGAATATTGCAAGAGCTCCAGAAGAAATCTATTTGAATTATAATACTGAAATTGATCCAACTACTAAAGGGTTAGTCTTGTATTATAAATTCAATGATGGCATACCACTTGGAGATAATCAGCAAAGTCAATACGTGAAAGACGAAACGCTCAATAATCTTACAGGCAACTTGCATAAATTCAACTTAAAAGGCAATACCTCAAATTACGTAAACGATTCACCATTAGTTAAAAAGAATTTTTTTGGAATATCAACCTTTGTTATTCAATATTTATGGATAATTATATCTGTTTTTGTTGTTATACTTTTAACGCTTCTAATTGTTAAAATTAGAACTAGATTGCTTAATAAAGAGAATAAGAAACTAGAAATTTTAGTTACCCAAAAAACAAATGAGTTAAATAATTCTTTGCAACAAAAGGAGGTTCTTATTCAGGAAATTCATCACAGGGTAAAAAATAATTTGCAATTTATTATCTCGCTTATTGATTTTGAACTTGCAAAGTCAGAAATGAAAAGCACGGCAAAAGAGTCATTACAAAGTACATCACGACGATTATTAGCAATGGTTTTAGTACACGATATGCTTTATAGAAAAGATGATGTAGAAACAATTTCAGTTAAAAATTATATTAGCGAACTAATAATTACTATGAAGAGTATTGCAGAAAGAGATATTAGCAAAATTGCGTTTGAGATTAACATTGATGATTTTCCTTTAAACATTAGCCAATGCACTTCAATGGGAATAATTACATCTGAAATTATAACCAACTGCATTAAACATGCATTTTATGAAATAGACAAACCTAGAATAAGTATAAATTTGAAAGTAAATCAAACATTAAATAAAGTAGAATATATTATTGCCGATAATGGAGTGGGAATGAGTATGAGCAATAAAAGTAGCTCTGATGGTGTTGGAAAAAAACTAATCGATGTTTTTTGCCGACAACTTCAGGGGAATTATGAATTTAGTGGACTTCCTACATTTGAGAGGACATTGCAACTAAGAGCAATTGCTTACTTTTAATTTTATGACAACAGCAAAAAGGTACTACACAACCGAGTTTAAAATCAAAGCAGTAGAACTGAGCAATTTGAAGGGTTCAGTGAA
>JAPLER010000269.1 GCA_026391115.1 Bacteroidota bacterium
ATGTAATAAATATAATCAAAACTGCTCCATATATGGCTTTGTACAAAATTGTTGAGTATAGTGCTATTGGTTATACTAAGGTCTTGTTCTTGCAATTGCTCATATAATTGCTGTTGCAAGGTATATAATTCCATTGCTTCATCGCTACTTACCAATTCTATACTACCATCTGCAATAGATTCTTGTGCTTGCAAGTCTTCGTTACTTATTGTGCGTCCGCCAAGTACAACAGGATTGGTAAAAGTACAACGCATACAATCGCCAGTAGTAGCACTAAAATTGGGTACTTGTTCCAAACTACCTGCTACACCATATTGAGGATAAATTGCTGATGGCGAATTCGTTCCATTATCAGGGCTTAATGCACTATTGGGGTCAACATTACCAACCAAAAAAGGAGAACTTGTGGCTATACTATTATCGCAATAGGTTTTAAAGTGGGGTGTAGGGTAATATAAAAATTCCCAGCCACTAGTGCCACAATACCAATTGTTATTGCTAGTGCAGCCATATATGCCATTGCGTGTATCAGTTGGTTTACCTTGGGGGGTTATTCTACCTCCATTTTCTAAAGTAAAACCATATAAGTTACTTGGGTCCATTACATTGTCGAAAAAACGGGTAAACAAGCAAGTTTTATAAAACCTAAAACCGTGTGTTAAACCTGCAACATTGTTGCATTGTACATTGGTTCTAGCGTTATTGTTTATAAAAATACCAGTTTGCTTACTCTGGTCTAAATCGTTGCCCGAAATAATATTGTTTTCAATATTGTTTCTATCCCATACTGGGCTGCAACCACCAACACTTATACCAAAACCAGTTGTTGACGATGATGCTCCTTGCAAATTGGCAAGTGTAATAATATTGTCTTTTACAACAAATCGTTTGCCTATAATATTTAACATTTGAATACCATTAACCACACCAGTTAAAGTATTGTTTAGGCAATTAATTGTTTTGGCTAAGTTTTGTTGTGTTGTAGATTTTAAGGAAGTACCTCCTATATAAATAGCTTGTCGCAAGTTTTCGTTGCCTTGTGGTGTTATATTAGGGTGATAGGCTTGAAGGTAATTGTAAGAAACATTTATTTCTCCTGTGTTACCTATGTTGCTGCCATCTGTACTGCCATTAGATATGTAAACACCAGTGCTAACATTGGTACATTCGTTACCAACCACGCTTAACTGTTTAAAATTGTTGCAACTCAAATTTATTGCTCTAATTGTCTTATAACCAAAATCTGTATTGCCATTACCACCCCTAAAAACATTACCACTGATATTGACATTGTAACTATTGCTAGATACAATACCATATTTTAAATTATAAAAACCATTTACCATATATGAATTTAACCCAGTAAAATTACCAAACATATATGAATCATAACCAATATTTACGAGTTTACTAGCATTGTCGTTAACCTGCACTCCAATTGCATTTAAAACTGGCTGTTGAAATACTGCCCCTATAATAGATACAAAACTATTTTTAATTTTAACACCAAAACAAAGATTATCAAAAAGTAAGTTCAACGAATTGCTTGTTGGTGCTATCACATCTTCTTCTGCACCTAATTGCCTACCCAGATTAATAGCTATACTATTAATGCTACTTAGAGCGTCTCCATTATTTAACAGCATTATACCGCATTCGGGTTTTTTATTTAAATATGGCGTTTTCAAAAAAGCATTACTGATGTTAGGGTCATAAATTGCATCAATTATGTAAGGAGAAGCAAGTGTTTGAGGTGCAATGTCAAACCCATTGTTATTAGAAGCATCCTTTAAAGCTGCAATATCTGAATAATTGGGCCAATTAAAACCACCATAACTAAAAGGCATATTTCTACTTGTAAATATATTGCGTTGAATCCATATCGGGTTTCTTGTTACAGAATATGTTGCTGGCTGTGATGATATATAATTGCTAACTTTTATTGAAGTATTATTTTTATTAAAAATAGTATTACTGGCACTTAGTGCAAAATGATCGTTTCTATAACTGACAGCTCCAGTTATAGAAGACATATCTATAGCTATTATAGCATCTTCTATTAAATTTGATTTATAAGTAGTAGGACTTTTATCAAGATTCACAATAGCAGTTTGAGTTGCAGCTTTAATGCCCTTCCACATTTGTTGACAACCATAAAAATGAGACCCCAAAATATTAAAAACTGCACCTTCTGCAACAGTTATTTGCACCCCATCGGCAACTAAAACCTCAGCATCAGTAAAAGTTATATTACCATCAATAGTAATATCGTTGGCTATGAAATAGTTTGCGTTACTAAAGGTTTGATTACCTGTAAGTATTTGTGTTGTTCCACCTGTTATTGTAGTAACCGGGGTTGCATAGTTTGCTAAGCAAGGATTGCAGGGTGTTACTGTTACTATAAGTGTTGCAGTATTACTGGTGCAACCATTTACTGTTTGAGAAACGGTATAATTAAATGTGCCTACAGTACTAACATTAGGTATATTAGAAGGTAGCCAGTTAAATGTTGCACCTGTTAAGCCTGTAGCTGTTAAAGGTGTGGGCGTGCTATTAACACAATAATTTACATTGCTTACTGTTGGTATAGGAGGTTGGGTTACTGTAACAGTAATACTCGCAGTTGTAGAACAGTTTGGGTTTGATGTATTAACAGTACAAATATATGTACCACTACTTGCAGTTGTTGCATTGGGTATTATGGGGTTTTGTAAATTACTTGTAAAACCATTGGGGCCAGACCAGCTATAAGTAGCAGTCGTATTGCTATAAGTAGCTGTAAGGTTTATGCTATTACCTGCACAAATGGTGGTATTGGTTGCAGATAAATTGGGTATTTCTACAAGAGAGATATC
>JAPLER010000208.1:0-4257 GCA_026391115.1 Bacteroidota bacterium
AGTAATGTATTCTTCAAGTTGATTAATAATGCTGGTATTTTTTTCATCTAAATCTATTTGCAGTATTTGCAAAGTAGTAATATAGTTTAGCTTGCTTCTTTTACTTTCATTGGTTTTAGGTTCATATTTTTCAAGCTGTGCAGCAGTGTATTCTTCTACATTCATTTCATTACGTAAAATGCTATCACAGTTTTTTATAGATTTTAATGCCATCAATGTTAATGACAATTCTAGTTCTTTATCTGTAGAAATATTCAAATCTTCTGCTGCTTGCTTCCACACTTGGTAACGATATTTTTCTTTAGCCGAAAGTTTTAGTGTATCTATTTGTTTGCCTCCAAACTCATCCTTGTATTGATGATAAAAACGTACTGTTTCTTTGGTGGTTGTCACCAAACTTTCGCCATTTTTATTGCCCAAAAAATTCCAACCATAATAATCATCAACATAACCATTTTTATCTTCATCAATATTATTGTTTGGAATTTCTTTTGGGTTATGCCACAATATAGGTTGTAAATCTTCTTGTAAAGTATCTACACCACTATCCAATACAGACACAGTTACACTTGTAGATTTTATTTTTTTGGCTTGCAAAAATTGATATGCTTTATTTAAACTAATACCATAAAAACTATCTTGCTTTACATCCAGCAAATGCCAGCCTTTAGGAATATCTGTTTGTGCAGATGCAGAAAAAGTGCTTAAAACAAGCCCAATTACAATTAAGTAAAAATGTTTCATTTTAAAGATTGAATTACAAATTTGGAGAAATGCTTGTTTAAAATTGTGCCATTTATAATTTTTATGAAAATGTTTAGAAAATATTTATTCCTTCAGGCAGCGTTTTTTAGTTTTTAAGGCTCAATATCGTAAATCTGTAACCCTTTGTTTTTTTGCAAAAAACTTGGTATCGTTTGCACATATTATTAGCGTTTTAAACTACCTTGGCAACTTTGTTACACTACAAAAAATTAATTTTACAAGCTAAAGCGAAATCAAATTTTGCTTTAGCTAATTATTGTTTGCTATGAATAAATTGAACTTATCTACTATTAAGAAATTTTTTATTGTTTTTACACTGTCTTTATTGGTGTATTCTGCTAATGCACAGTTGGCAACCTATCCGTTAAAAAGTGGAACTTTGACTCCTACCAATCCGGGAACTGGAAATGCTTACCCATCATCAACTGGTTTAACAAGTGCGAATATAACCACTGGAGTTGTTGTTGTTGGTAATAACTTAGAAGGAGCAAGTTCAGGTAGTTACAATAGTACTGGTTTAAGAATTAAACTTGGCTCAGGATTTAACAATTGGCCCAATACACCTACAGATGATTATCACATAGATGTACCGATTAATCCAAAATCAAACTATGATTATAAAATTACAGGCGTAACATTCATTATTTCATCAAACAATAATTCTGAACCCTTATTTGTGCAACCAATGTACAGAGTAAATGGTGCTGGAACTTGGAAAACACTTGCCGCTCAACAAAGTTGTAATTCAACTGTAACTGTAAATTTTGGTGCAATAAATGAAGGCTTTTACGATGGCAACAACTATGTATTTAGGTTTTATTTTTTCGGTAATGGAAGTACAAAAAATCAACATATTAGAATTAACACTTTAATTTTTAATGGTACAACTTCAACCCCACCAGCTGTAAACCCAGATGTACACACAACTGGTGTAAGTAACACAGGTTTTTATAGCACTATTGCAAGTGGCACTTACGATATTGGTGCAGGTTTTAGAATTGTAAATCAAGCTGGCTTTTTGTGTGGCACAAATAATACCCCAACATTTGCCAATGCAACACCTACCTATGTAACAACGCTGGGTTCTCCAATGAACGAGATGATTAATGGTTTAACACCAGGTGTAAGTTATTATATAAGAGCATTTGCTATTACTCAAACAGATACTATACTTGCCAATATTGGTGAAATAATTTTTGTAAAAACAAGTGACCCACAACAACCGTTAATTAACACTTTACCACCTTCTATGGCTAGTGTTGTAAAAGCTACTACTGGTGGCTGGGGTATTGATAGTGCAGGTAGTGGCGTTTTAGAAAAGGGTATTTTATACAGTACAAATCCTGTAATGACATACCCTGCAACATCACATACTAGCGATGGTAAAGGCAACTCAGATTTTGTAACAAAAATTATTACGCTTTTACCCAATACAAAATACTATGTAATGGCTTATGCACGTAACGCCATTGGTGTAGGTTATGGTAATTTAGATAGTGTTAATACTGGTCCACCAGCTCCATATATTACAGCTACACCAGATAATTTAGATTTTGGAGATTTAACATATAATTCTAACCCAACTGTTTTAAGTTATAAATTAAATGCAGGAAACTTAAATCCAAGTGGAGGCAGTATAAATTTAAATACTACCAATGGTTATACTATTTGCAGCACCTACAATGGTACTTATAGTAATACTTTAACATTGCCCTACAGTGCAAGCACTATAACCAATAAAGTAATTTATGTAAAAACAAAAACAAGTAATTATGGGTATACTACAGGAATGATTACACACAGTGGTGGTGGTGTAGTAGCACCAAATGCAGATACTGTAAAATTGAGTACAAATGTGGTGCAGAATGCTGATACGTTATCTAATGCTGGAAGTGATTTTTGGTGTGGATTTGGGTATCAGGAAAAGATGAGTCAGCCAGCTGCCGACCCTGATGAAGCCAAACTTTCAATTTATGTTACAACTAGTGCACAACCAGCAACAGTGCATGTTGTATTAAATAGTGGTGGTTATTCAAAAACTCAGATTATTCCAGCAAATAGTTATTATGAGTTTAAAGATTTTCCTACTGGTGACGGAGGAGACAAACTAAATCCGTCTGGTTTACCTGACTCTCGACTCTACGTTACAGGTATTTCCAAAAGAGGAATTCATATTTATTCTGACAATGGGGTTCCCGTGAGTGCATTTATGCACACTTATACAAGAAACAATACTGCTGCTGGTGCTATGCTTTTTCCTAGTAATACTTGGAATTCTAGTTATGTTGTACAAACATTAGGTGCACAGAGTAATTCATCAAATCCTAATACATATTTTTTTGTATTAGCAAATCAAGATAATACTCCAGTTACTTTTACATTAAAAAATGATGTTGTTGATTCAACGACAAATACTGTTTTTAAAAGTTCCCACACAGCTGCTGATATAAAATACAAAAAAGATTCAACCTACACTGTAATTTTAAATAAGGGGGAAGTGTTTAATGCGATGAGTTATATAACAGGAACTGGCAGTGGAAATGGTTCAGGAAAGTCGACAGGTATGGACTTAAGTGGTACTCTAGTAAAAACAACTTGTGATAAGAAAATTACTGTTTTTGCAGGAAATGGTAGATCATACATAAATACACCTGCTTGCCCATCAAAAAGTACAGGATCAGACCATTTGATTCAACAAATGTTTCCTTCGGTAGCATGGGGAACAAAATATTTAACAATGCCTGCAAAAGGACAAGCTTACAATTACTTTAGAATATACATTCAAAATCCGACTAATGTGGGTGTTACCAAAGTTTGGGTAAACAACCCAACTCATACCACACCATTAACAGGTATCATTGGCAATTTATATTACGAGTACTTTTCAAATCAACCACTGTTAATTGAAAGTGATAAACCAATAAATGTAACACAGTTTATCACAACTCCAGAATGCGTAGCACCGTCTGTAGATGGCGGACCAGAAATGATTATACTAAGCCCTGTGCAACAATCTATCACTAACGCAACTGTTTTTTCACCCGGAGCCAAAGACCAAGATCAACAACAAACTAATATTGCTGGTACATCTGGTAATTATGGTAATTTCATCAATGTAATTATTCCTACATCAGCGGTTGCATCTTTCAAATTAGACAATTCGAATTTAGTTGACACTGGAAAAGCTGTAACGGGATGTGCAAGTGGTAATACTGGTGCGTGTACGTCATTGCAGGCAAATGGAACAAAAATATCAGTAACCTCTGCCTTTAGAAAACACCCACAAGATACCAGTTATTCAATTGCTAACTTATGGGTTTTTGCACCACAAGTACATACAATAGCAGCGGATAAAGGATTTAATGCAATTGCTTATGGTATGGGCGTTGGCGAAAGCTATGGTTACAATGCTGGTACAACCATTAACAATTTGTCAGCAGTTAATGTTACTGTAAATCCAAATGGTACAGATACATCATCAGGATCTGTAAA